>CAYZYB010000025.1:0-15149 GCA_964481505.1 uncultured Planctomycetaceae bacterium
CCCTGTATCGAAGTACTACGACTCCCTCACAAAAGAAACGCTGCTCAGGAACGCAGCCGCTCGAAAGAACGGAATTGTCACGGCCAATGGCATGCCGATAGCCGACGCTGAGATCATGGTCTGCCCGCTTGGGGCTGATTGGACCAAGGAAACTTATCTGGAGCACGGCCAGCTAAGAGATCCACACTCAGAACCGTGGAAGACACGCACGAAACCAAACGGAAAATTCGCCGTCCATCCGGAATCGGAACAGTTTCAGATTGTGGTACTGCACAAGAACGGTTTCGCAATGGTCAACAGCGACCAATGGCCCGCGAATCCGGAAATCAAGCTTGAGCCCTGGGCTGAGATCTCGGGCAAATTTGAACCACCTTTCGAATTTGACGAAGGTATCCACTTTGAGTCGAGCCGTAGAAAAGAGGGCTGGGCCAAAATTCATTTTGAAGTGTGGGACACTCCCCTGCATGCAGACCGGCGTTTTCGAAACACATTTGTTCCGCCCGGAAAGATCACGGTCAGTCGCGCAATCAAATCTCCACGGGGCGGATCAACCAGCATTGTTCACGAAACCTTCGACCTCAAACCGGGGGAAGTGCGAGAACTTGTGATAGGTCAACTTGACGAGAAAGGCAGAAAACGTGCCGTCGAATATCTTGGGAAAGAGCGGTGAGGTGAGCTGACGTACACCAAAAGACGAAGGACATGTTCATCGGAATATTGCTTCTGCGATTTGTGTGGTTTTCGCCACGAACCCGTCCAGTCAGAAACGGCAACTCGTATTTTCCTGCAGTTCTTTTCAGTTTGCGTCAATGTCGGGAACTCTTTCGACAACATGCACACTCAAAAGTCGCAGAACGAACTCAGGATGCAGCAAAATCACGCTTGGCTGTTAGCTGAGAATATGTAAATTCGGCGCAATTGGTAGACTTTGAGTGTCGATTCAAATTGGGCCGAATGCCCAAAATGCAAACGAGTTGACCTACGTATCTACACAACTGGGTTCCAAGGGGCCAATGGCATGCGAACTGCAGCCCGCGTTTTTCAGTATTTTCTGGTATTTTCATTGTTGATTCCGGTTTCCGTATGGGGCCAGGAAAGTGACGAAAAGCCCGCATCGGACGAACAGACCGATGCGATTCAGGATTGGGATCGACTGATCTATGTCCCCTTCAATGAACTGCAAAAGGTCTTCGACAAACAGGAGGCTTCTGCCGTTCTCCCGTATGCCGAATACATGGAGCTTTTGAAGAGCTACATGAAGAGACCAAAGGGAGTTGCCACGTCTCCTGATGCCGTCATTACGGAATCACATTTCGAAGGCGCCGTCGAAAAAGATGTCGTTCGACTGAACGCGGAATTCAACGTGACGGTGCTTAAGGAATCCGGATGGGCGCGCGTGCCGCTGAATTTCGGTACCGTCGCTGTGGGCAAGCTATCCACCGAAAACGAAGACAACACAATTCTGCGCGGTATCGCCAAGGGGCAGTACGAACTTCTGCTTAACGGAGCGGGGCAACACGTTGTCACCATCGAACTGCTGGCGGCTGTGAAGACGTCACCGGAAAATCGTTCGTTCACCGTGAACTGCCCACCAGTTGGCATCAGCGAACTTTCACTGACAATTCCGGAAGCCGATCAATCCATCGAAATTGCGCCGTTGCAGGTGCTGCTTCCAGCGGACAACGAAGACGACGAACAAACCGTCGTGAAGGCGAGCCTGGGAGCAACCGATCGCTTCGAAGTCCGCTGGAATCCCAAAGCCGGCTCGAAGCCAATCATGGACCTGCTGACGAGTGTCACTAATCGAACATCAGCGCGCGTGGAAGCGGGGCTGATTCAGTCAACCGCATCGCTGACGTGGGAAGTTCTCCGTGGCGAACTCACAGAAGTCACGCTGAGCGCGCCCAGCGATGCGAGTATCATCGACGTGGTTTCGTCGACTGGTCGAATTCGCAGTTGGAAGGCGAGTCCGGTTGGAGACACTCACCAGGAAATCCGCATTGAACTGCTGACACCTGTCACGGATCGCTTTCAAGTCGAAATTCAATCAGAGCGCACTCCCAAAGGTGACATCTTTCAGCTCGTCGGCAAGTCAGAAGACGGCAAACTGCAGGGCGTCCATGCCGACGGCGTCGTGCGTGAGTCCGGGCAGATCACGCTTTCCGCTGATTCGTCACTGACGACGGTCGTTAAGTCGCAGTCCGGCGTCAAACGCGTTGATGCGGGCAGCACAAAAGGCCGATCGGCAGCTCAGCAGGCATGGGAATTCAGTGGAAAAACTGGTGTGCTCGTCATACAGATCAAGCCCGTTGAACCAAGACTGCTGGTCGATCAGAACGCTCGCATCGTTCTCGACGACGACGAGCTAAAATTAACAACGCGGCTCACATACACGGTCGAACGAGCGGGCGTGTTTCAGCTGAACCTGGAATACCCGGAATCTCTCACCATCGACACTGTGCGAGCGGACGGAATGAGCGAATTCAACGTCGATAAATCCAGTGGCAAGTTAACACTTTCTCTGACGCAAAAACGGCTGGGCAAAATCAACGTCGACATCACCGCCCATCAGGCGTTCGACGCCACGGCAGAAGGTATCGAAACGGAAATGCCCGGCATCACGCCGCTTGGTATCGAACGTGAAGACGGCAAACTGGCTTTGTTTGCACCACAATTCTTAGACGTCGTCACAGTTGATGAAAAACTGTCCGGACTGTTTCCGTCAGAATCCTCCACCGCGCGGATTGGTCGAGCCGTCCGTGTTTCATCATGGAAGTACACGCAGCGCCCCTTCTCGATCACCGTAAAGACCACACCACGCCCCGCGCAACTGGCAGGCAGCACGGCAACCACCGTCAACATTGAACCTGACGTCGTCAAAGTAAGCAGCATACTACGTTTCGACGTGCGCAATGCTGGCATCGATACCTATCGTGTGTCTGTCCCCGAAAATATTGCCGATGACGTTCGCTTCCGATCGCTGAACAGTAAACACACCATTCAACAACGCGACAAAGCCACGGAAGCCGAAGACGGCTGGATCGTCTGGACACTGGTACTGCAGGACGAAATCACTGGCACTGTACAACTGCTCGCCGATTGGGATGTGCCTCTGGAGGAACTCGGCGACGACACTGCGGAGCATTCGCTCACACTGGAACCTGTTCGCATACTGACGCCGTTTACAGGCGAACAGGCCGACAAACGCAAAGTCACACTCACGCAAACGAAGGGCGAAATTCGTTTGTTGCGTCACGAATCGCTGTCGATCACGGCTGAAGGATCGGGAGACACGATGGAGAAGATCGACGTTCGCGAACTGGAACTCATCCCAAAGGACGGCTATCAGGCGTTTCGATATTTCTCCCAGCCAGCCTCTGCCACAATCGGCATTCGCAAACATGAAATTCACGAAGTCGTGGCCACCGTTGTGTCACGAGCGGCAATCGAAATCGTCACCGACCGACAGCCATTGGCCAACTATCGCTGCCGACTCCGCATCACCAGCAGCGAACGACAACGTCTGCGAATCGATCTGCCAGCCGGAGCGGACCTGCAGGCTCCACTGTTGAACGGTCGCCGCACAACCTTCGAAGCGGCCAACGACGTCGAGGCGGCTGAAGGCTGGGATGCGTACTACGTCAACATTGGACGCGAAGCAACTTCAGACGAGGAGTTCCTGCTTACGTTTCAGTTCCGATGTCCGATTTCGGCCGGAGAATTCCCGTACGAAGGCAGAGGCGGTGGCAGCAAACAGATTCTCCGACTGCCAACGGTTGGCGACGACAGTGGCGGAACGGTTCACCAGCAAACGCGGCTGGCAATCTGGTGCCCAAAGGAAATTTCATTCGTCGGAGAACCACGTAACTGGAGCATCACTGGTCGATATTCGTGGAATTTCTGGAAACCGATGGTGTCGCCGTCCGCTCCGGCAGAAGCTCAGGAACTGCAGAGCTGGATCGGTGACAACACCAATGGTTCTGACTTCGCCAGACAAGGTAACGTAACCGTTTATCGTTCGCTGGGATCGCGTTCCGTCATCAAAATCGTGTGGTGGAATCGGCCATTCCTGGTTGCTATCCTCAGCGGTGCATTGCTGTTCGTTGGCTTCATTCTGCGAAGGACAAGCTGGGAGAACCGCATCACACTGACGATCATGGGCTGCCTTGGCGTCGCGCTTTGGTCGCTGAAGGACAATTCCGAAACGATGCAATTTCTGTCGGCAGGCTCCCTGGGTCTCGTCGCCGTAGCAGGAATCTGGCTGGTCGGTTTGTTCCTCGGTCAAAAGTCAAAGGAGGAACCGGATGTCACCAGCACTGAAGACCTGCTGCCAGGCTCTGCCCCCAGCCGCCCCGACGAAACTGCTGCACCAGCTCCGCTCATAGACACGTCGCCGCCGGAAGATGCCACGGGAAAAACGCCGCCGACAGGCTCGCACGTTGCCGCTGTCACACCTTCGCCGGAAGTCACGAAAACTATCGACGACCTGATGGGAGGGAAGTCGTAATGAACCAGCTCAGTCGATCGATAACAAAAGTCGTCAAGCTGCCGATTGTGTTCCTCCTGCTGCTGAGCTGCGCTTCTCTTTGCGCCTCAGCCGCCGCCCAGGATACTGCGGAAGGTCCGATCAGAGAACGTTTTATTCCCGCCGATCAGTTCAACACGATTTTCGAACGTTCGCCGCAAGGCGTGCTGTTGCAGCGTGAAGAATTTCAAGAGCTCTTAAAGAACGCTCAACAGGCACAGGCGAAAAACGCGAACCATCCCGCGGATATCGTTGTCAGATCCGCCGACTACAGCGTCGAACAGGCAGACAATCATGCCGTCGTAACGCTCACTCTGGACATCGAACAGTTTCGAGACGGCTGGGCCGCGCTGACATTTGCCGTCGGAAACCTCCTGGTCGAATCGGCCAGCATCGGCGAAGACTCGGCGGCCATCGGCACAGATCCCAAGGCGCCTGGAGTTTTGACGCTGGTTCACCGCAAAGTCGGTCGGTTTTCGTTGACGCTCACACTTTCAACGCCCCTTGGAACTGTCGGCAGTGACCGCGTCGCTGCCTTTCGAACGATTTCGAACGTGGCCAGTGTGGTCAAAGTCTCCTGCCCGGCGAAACAGCATTTAGAAGTCGGCAACCTAAAGCTACAACGCCCCACGCCGCTGGCTGAAACGGCGGAATATCAGTTTCCGGTCGGAGGAAACGATTCTGTCAGACTAAAATGGACCACCCGCCGGCAGCAGGCAGAAACTCAAACGCTCGTCTTCGCTCGCACAGATGCGATCGTCAAGCTCAGCAGCGACGACCTTCGGTGGGATTCGACAACGCGCGTTTCCGTTTTTGGCAATGCAATTAACCAATTGATCGCCCGAGTCCCGACACGCCTGGAAGTCACGGCGGTTGATTCAACAGGCCTGGAATCCTGGAAGCTCGAAGACGACCCGGATCGCAAAGGCTCCACGCGTCTGGTGCTGGACTATCGTCAACCCTTCACAGAAGATCGGCAAGTGTCGATTTCTGCAATCGCACCAACCACAGCATCAACAAGCTCAAACCTGCCAACACTCGAATTCATCGAAGTCACTTCTCACACAGGACGACTACTGGTTCACCACGAAGACCAGTTGCGACTCATGGCCGACGTCGGCGGCGGTGTGAGGCACCTGGGCACTCAGCCACAATCTTCGGCCAAAGCACCCGCGGGCGAAATTTTCGATTTCTGGCTGCAGGACTTCACACTTTCAGTGGCCGTAAAACCGCGCGATCGAGAACTGTTTGCAGAATTGAATTCCACCCTTTCGATTGATGACACAAAAGCTTCGTTCACATGCGATGCAACAATCGAAAGTCTCAATGCTCCATTGTTCGAAATCCCCCTGCAACTGCCGGAAGGCTGGCAAATTTCCTACGTGACCGGCGCCGACAAAAAGCTCATCAAATGGCGAGCGGGCAACAGCGACGGGCAAATCGTTCTTGAGCCTCGAAATTCGATTCCAGCTGGCGGCTTGTTGACATTCAAAGTCGTGCTCACCAGGACAATCAGTGATCCAGCGGAACCTCAACAGCTAACACTGCCGGTGCTGACAGCCGCCGACACGCTGGTTGTTGGCGGAACGTACAGAATCGTTGCGGCCAGTGACCTTATCATTTCGCCGCAAAACATTTCCGGCCTGTCGACAATTGGCGACGACGGCGGCACCCTGCTTTTCGAAACGCAGGGAACCGACATTTCCGGTCAACTGTCAATCATTCGAAAACCCGTACGACTCGCCAGCCGCGCCGTCCTGAAGTCCTGGATGGACACGCGACAGAAAACAGTTGAAGCCATCGTCACTGTCGACGTCATCAACGGCACCACTCGCACACTCACGCTCCAACTGCCGGAAGACCTTGGACCCGATCTGCGTTTCAGTGTTGTTTCTGTTGGAGCGGTACCGGGAGTCACCGGACAACAGTTCCCGTCCAGCATTGCGATTATCGAACAAACGTCGGGGGCAGTCGTTGATGGTGCTCGCCCTTTCACTCTGACGTTTGACAAACGGTTCGTTGGTGCTGTGACCATAAAGACTGTAGCCAGTCAGCCAAAGCAGGACGACACAAAACTGTCGGCGCCATTCGTAAGAGTCGTTGACGCGGTTCGGCAGCACGGCCTGGTTGCGTTTGAAGCGTACCCGGAGCAGCAGTTGAAGCCAGTCGATGCAGACGTTTCAGACTCCGGACTCACCATTGCCGATTCCGGCCTCATCGATGCGCCCGTCGTTTCGTCCGGACGCCGTACGGCTCTGGTTTATCGGTTTGTCCAACCGGAATACTCTCTGGTCCTCAACGAAACACGTTTCGAAACCGAAGCTGTGCCGTCAGCCGTTTGCGAATCGATCGCCAATGTGAGTGTACTTGGCGATAGCGGAATGATTCAACGATCGTGTCGAGTCAACGTCCGGTGCGTCGGCGTGCAGACGCTGCGGTTCACATTGCCCAACGCCGAAAACTCTTACCTGTGGTCAACGATACTGAACAACCAGGCCGTCGAGGTCCGTCGCGACGGCGAAGACTATCTGGTCGCCATTCCGTCCGAACACAACGGAAGCCAACACGTGCTGGAAGTGCTGTTTCAATCCATTGGAGACGACGTGAGTCTCCTCGGGGAAACAGCGCAGGAATCTCTAAAACTGCTGATCGACACAGACGCTGGTGCTGCGTCGGCCATTGATATTCTGGAACAGACGTGGGACGTCCGGTATCCGAATTCGTCGATGCTGGTCAACCATGACGGCGGGTTCCATCCGCTGGCTGGCATGGAAAAACCGGGCTGGCTGCAATCCATTAAGTCACTGACATCGCTGCCATCTATTGACGTTGCAAAGTATCGCCTGATCCCGGTGGGCGCCTTCCTGATTTGCTCATTCATCCTAACGGCGTTGATCATCCGTCGTCGGTGGAAGAGTCTTTTGTGCGTGATACTCCTCGGAGTCTTCGTGCTTCCCCTGGTAATTGGGGGAGCGAGCTATTCAACAGTTGGCGGAACACACATCGTATTCGAATCGGCAAGAACAAATGCAGAGTTCGCTGGGGATGACGTGGACATGGACATGCCTGCCATGCAAAAAAGTTCTGTGAGCGGCTCCGAAGAAGGTCTCAGAGACGAGTCAGATATGGATATGGCACAGACCGGACCGAACGTAACAACGGGCGGCGCATTCGGTGGCGGCGGCGGATTCGTTGGCGGCAGCAGCGGTGGATTCGGTGGCCTTCCCCCTGGAAGCGCTGGTGGACTTAGCGGACTTGCCGACCTGGCAAAGATAGAGGCGTTCGGCGAACTGTCAGACGTCAATGGAGGGCAACAAGGTGGCCAACAAAACGGGCAGCAAGGCCTGCAACGTCACACGATCCGCAACCAGGCATCAAACGGTATCGCGCGCGATCGGGGAAGCATACTGTTCAGCGACAACGCGGCACCCGTGGATGGTGGTGTTCAGCTCACATTGCCCGGACGCATGCTGACAGAGCAGAAGGAAGCTCTTAAGTTTGACTTCGGAAGAGAGTATCGAAAAGGAAAGAATTTCTCCGGCGCAGCACGGCTTTCTATTCGAGCCAAAGTCGCGCAGCCGGATGATTATCAATCGATGCGATTTCGATCCATTGGCAGTACGCCGAGTGCCGGACGACTGACTGTCGTTGTGAAGCACCGCAGTTATTTCGAAGCTATTCGCATCATCGCCGCCGGAGTGATCCTGTTAATTTGTGTGTGGATCAGTTCCACATCGTTCGTGTCAAAGGCCTGCTTCGCCGTGACCAGTCTGCTGGTGGCAGTCGCAGCAGCCGCTCTGGTCCCTAACCAGTGGCAAAGTGCGGTCGATGGAATTGCACTTGGCACACTTTGTGGAATTGTGCTGTGGCTGGTACGTGGACTCGTTTGCTGGCTGAAGTCGGGATGTTGTCGTGGCTGGCGAGCGAAGCCTGCCGCAGCCGCGACCGCCGCACTTGTCGTCGTCACATTGCTGACGAGCGAAGTTGGGCATGCTGCGCCGCAGGAATCAAAATCCGGTGTCAGTCGGCCGGACGTTGTCTTGCCCTACACACCCGGTGAACCGGAACTGTTAGCGGATCGAGTTTTCCTGCCTCGCAAAGAGTTCCTGAAACTATACAACCAGGCTTACCCGGAGCAATTGCAGAAATCAGCGGCTCCCACAACAAGTCAGGTCATCGGTGCCTTCTATCAAAGCCAAAAACGAACGCAGATCAAAGACACCACGTGGTCGCAGTCATTTAAAGTGCGATACGTCATTCGAAGCTTTACAGAAGACGTGAACGTAAGGCTGCCGATATCCGGCATCGCCGTGCGGTCCGCCATGCTGGACGAAAACACAGCCATTCTACAGGCAGAATCGCCGAAAGCCATTCCACTCGTGAATGCCCAAAGGTCATCACCCAACCAGGTTGCTGTGCCACAGGTGCAGCAGCGTCAACAATTGCAGGTTCCGATTCCCCACGTTGGCGTTGCCAGCTACAGCGTAAGAATTCCATCGCCCGGGCTGCACCTGCTGGATGTGATCTTCGAAGTCCCCGCAAAAATTGAAAACTCAGTAGGCAGCCTGCACCTCGCTCTGCAACCCGTGGTTTCCGGCACACTCGTTTTCGAACTTTCCGACGATGAACTGGAAGCAAAAATCAACGGCAGCAGCACCGTATTCCGTCGCAGCGGCAAGTCACTCACACTTCCAATCGGGACTGCCGGAACCACACGAATCCAATGGCAACCCAAAAGCGCACAGTCGACCTCCGACACCATTTACCACTCCACAGTAAACTCATCACTACTCCTCAACGATGCAGGGCTGACCGTCCATTCAACCGCCAAAATCCACTGCCGTCAGGGACAGCTATCCGAAGTCGAAATCAACCTTCCGGCGGACTACGCCGTTCAAAACGTCAGCGGCACCGATATCGCGGGCTGGAATCCCGGCGAAACAAACGCGGACAGCAACTCCGTCGCTTTAAAGGTCCTCTTCAGATCTCCGGTCACCAAACAGACAAAGATCGACCTAACGCTCTTCAAAAAACAAACGCTAACTGCCGAAGCAGCAACGCTCGACGCACCGATCCCGGCAGTACTGGGAGCGTCGCGTGATTCCGGCAACGTCACCGTGCTGACCGGGTCAGAACTGGAAGTGCGAGTTCACTCGCTGTCGGGCGTCAGCCAAATGAACGCCGCGGAATCTGTACTGCCAGAGAATGCGAACGGCAAAGCCGGGCGAGTTCTGGCGTGGAGATACACTCGGCATCCCGCAAAAATTTCTGTGCGAGCATTCCGAACACAGGAAAAACTCGCGATCACCGTTCTTAACGGCGTCCAGTTGGAATCACAACGACAGCTCTGGACAACACTCGTCAGTGCCAGAATCTCCGGAGCACCTCGACGGCGGCTGGAAATTCGATTGCCTAAGAACTTCCTGGCTCTCAGTGTCGATGCGAACGACCTGGCAGACTGGTACTACACCGATCAGGAAAACGACAGCGACACCAAAACGCTGAATATTCAGTTCGCAACAGCTCGAAAAGGCACAATCAACGCCGTCATTCAGGGACAAATTGGCCGCGAATCGACAGCAGCAGCTTCCGCAAAGCTTATCGCACCGGAAGTCTTTGGCGCAGACGAAACCAAAACACACGTCAGCCTGTGGCTGGATGCTGCATCAGAAATCGCCAGCTCTGAAGCCGTCGAATGGAAACGCACAGGCAGCGAGACACGCATCGATTCTCGCATCTTAAAGCTCAAACCTTCAGCGCCAGACATTTCCTTCACCAGCCAGGCAGCCAAACTGCAACCCATCACGCTGTCCCTGAGGCAAGCCCCCGCGTCGCTGATCGCCGAATCTGTCACTGTGACCAACGTTACGGATACCGACGTCAAACTGACGCTCGGCTTAAACTGGCAGATCTCAGGCGCGGCAACTCGCGAGCTTTCGTTTGTCATTCCAGGTGACCTCAACGAAATCCTGGACTTTGAAATCCCTGGCCTGCGACAGATGGAAAAAGAACCTGTTGCTGATGGATTCAAGGTAACACTGCATCTGCAGCAGCCGGTCAGTAAGAGCTTTTTTGTGCTGGGTACCGGTACTCTTCCGGTCCCGGAATCCAATCAAATTCTCGCGCAGCCGCCACGGTTTGCTGTGCAGGAATCGTCGAAAGCAAACATCGCCAGCCAGGCTCACTTCTGGGTGATTGTCAATCAGTCCGACAGTGTTCTGCAGGCGGTAGACGTTCAAACGGACGGCGAAGATGTGAATCCGGACGAGATCAAAACGAACATTCCGGCCGGGTTTCTGCAACAGTCGGTCGCCATTCGCCGACTCAAATCCGACAGTCCAAACTCACCCTGGCAACTCAGGTTTCCCAAACGTCAGGAAGTGGCTCCCGCCGTTGTTGCTCTGGCCGCACATTCGACCATCATCGCTCAGGACGGCACATGGAGATCGCGTCATGACCTGCAGGTACGCAACGAATCTCGACAGTTTCTGCCGCTGATTCTGCCGGACAACAGTCGCCTCCTGTTCTGCCTCGTAAAAAACAAACCCACACGCGTGGTTTCAAGAACCGTGGCGCTGGCCGAAGGTGAACAGACGCTGCATCTGATTCCGGTTCCTCAATCCGGAGAGCTGGCCACTCCGTTTGATGTGCAATTTGCACTCGCAGGTGCATTATCAGAGACGGTGCAGGGACTGTCCGGCAAAGCTATCAGCATTCCTGTTCCGTCGTTCCCGGAATTCCGTGACTTCCCTGAATACGGCATCATGGTGACACAGAACACATGGAGCGTCCATTTGCCAAAAGAATGGCAGGCCAATCTGCAGAACAATCCGCGAGTCACCAATGTTGTGCCTGCAACGGGAAATGACTTCACCGATGTCAGCATTTTTGCGTCTGTGGACAACGTCAAGTCTATGCTGAATTCACTGTCGTCGTCTCGCGGGTCAAGCAACAAATTCGGCAACACGAATGCACTATGGGCCGAAGTAAATCGGCAGAAACAGTTGTTGGAACAACAAAAGGGCAACAACCGACTTGTAGAACAACAACGAACCGATGCCCTGAAGGAAATCAACGATCAACTCAGCCGGTCGAACCGGGAGATGGACTTCAAAGCGATGAATAATGACGACTTCGGTGGCGTCAGAAACGGCGCCGTTGGCATCACGAGCAGAAAATCGGACCTCGGGTTAAACGGTTTTCTGGAACGCCAGGAAGGAGCACAAAACTACTTCTTTGATTTCAACAACCAGGCATTGATCCAGGGTAATGTCGGCTCTGGCGTCATGACTGAAAACGCCCCGAAGTCAGGAATTACGACTGGAGGCGAATCAATGGCCAGTGGCGGTGGCATTGGCAGTATTTCTGGATTTCGGTTCAGGTTGCCAGAGAATCAGGAACGGGAAAAGAAGAAGAACCTCATACCAAAGTTTAATGATGAAACTCGATTCGGCGGGCGTATCCCCACTCCGGCAAATGAAAGCCTCAACGGCATAGCCTCAAAGAAAAGCAAAGCCGCGCCTGCGAAACCAAGCTACCGCAACAACGAAAAACAGTCGCAATTGCTGAACAGACGCGAACTCAACGTCCAACAGCAGGCTCACAAGTCGAGAAATAAAGCACAGACCAGAGCGCCAACCGGACGACAGTTGTCAGCCCCCGCCGTAGCCGTTCCCGAGCAGCCGAACTACGCTGGCGCGCGAAGCGTTATGCCCCAGGAAGAAGCCGCCATAGCCGGCGACTCCATCATGTTGGCGGCCCCCGTGGCACCAACCGGCGTACTGTCACTGAACTTCGAGATCCCACAGGACGGTATCCGTCATGACTTCGTCCGAACGGGAGGAAATGCAACATTATCTCTCACGATTCGAAGCACCAATTCCGTCAATTGGGCACTCGGAGTTGGCTGGGCAATCGCCTGTCTGATGGCTGCGATCGTACTGTTGAAGGCTGCCTCCAGCGGAAGCGGCTCTTTGGCGTTCTGGCTGATCATCCTGACTGCCGTCGCAGGACTCGTTGGCTGGCTCTGTCTGCCGCCATCGCTTCGCGACATGGCTCTCACTCTGTGCATCGTGACAACAGCCTGTGCCTGTATCGCACTGATTGGTGCGAGTTTCCGAACGGCGAAACAACCGCTGACCAGGTAAGTCGACCAGCTTCGATTCGTCAGCAAAAACAGCCTCGTCAGCGCCCTTTGACGAATTCAATTCAGCTCGTTTGCCGCTGCATTCGTGGACGAAGATGGCATGGCTGAAACTTTCGGAATCCGCCATACTGCATACTTCACGCTGTTCTGAATGGAATCCGGATCGCATGGCCAGTTCACTGCACAATCAACTCAAACTGCACTACGTGGCAGACGAAAGTCGGCACGAAGTTGATCTCGACGCCTACCGAATAGACGCCATCGACGAAGAGGATCGTCTGATCGAAGTTCAGTGTGCGTCATTGATGGCGATCCGTGACAAAATCTGTGAGCTAACAAAGAAGCACAAAGTCGTCGTCGTCAAGCCGCTGGCTGCGCGAAAGAAGTTGCTCAAAAAAGCGAGACGGAACGGCAAAGTCGTCAGTGCACGATACAGCCCGACTCGCGCAAATCTGGTTAACATCTTCGAAGAACTCGTCCACTTCACCAAAGCGTTTCCTCATCCGAATCTGCAACTGGATGTCCTGCTGACAGAACAGGAAGAAATTCGCGTTCCCGCAAAACGCAAAACCTGGCGACGCAAACACAGTGTCCAGGACCGCACGCTGGTCAAGGTACAGGAAACCCATTCACTGAGATCGACACAGGATCTTTGGAACCTACTGGAAATCAAAGTGCCTGAAATCTTCACCACTGCTGACCTTGCCGCAGGAGGCAGCATGCCGCGCTGGCTCGCTCAGAAAGCGGCGTATTGTTTTCGTGAGATGTCGCACATTGAAATTTGCGGCAAACAGGGAAACGCGATCGAATATCGACTGAAAGATTGCGGCAAACACCGCGCGGCATAGACTGGTGAGTTCGACGAATATTCCTGTCACAGTTGCCTGCGGCCGATGAAAACGGCAAGATGAATCACATTCGCACAGACATTAACCACACCGCCGTTTGCGTTCCCGGAGCCGTACAGGCTCGATTCACAAGAGGAGATTAAAATGATTCGACCAGCAGCCCTGGCTGCCTGTCTTCTGATGTTCACCGCAATTTCATTCGCGGATGATGTTCAAAAACCCGAAGCAGGAAAACCGGCACCGGATTTCACAGCCACCGGTATCGACGGCAAGACGTTCAAGCTGTCCGACAAGCTAAAAAAAGGCGACACCAACATCGCTCTGATGTTCAGTCGAGCGAACTGGTGACCTCACTGCATTCGGCAACTGGTCCAGTTGCAAAAGCAGGCTGACGATTTCAAGAAACTCAATACAGAACTGATCTTCGTATTTCGCGAAGAAAAAGAAGGTGCCGCGGGTCTGAAGAAGATCAAAGGCAGAACAAAAACCACCTTCACTCTGGCTGTCGACCTCAACAAAGAATCGTCCAAAGCCTACAGCCCACAGCGAATGACCTTCGATAACTTC
This sequence comes from uncultured Planctomycetaceae bacterium, assembly GCA_964481505.1. Taxonomy (GTDB): domain Bacteria; phylum Planctomycetota; class Planctomycetia; order Planctomycetales; family Planctomycetaceae; genus Fuerstiella. The sequence goes on from CAYZYB010000025.1 coordinate 14,087, forward strand.
GTCATCGACAAGAAGGGCAACGTGAAAGCCGTTGTTCCAGGAACACTTAGAGATCGAGCAACAGCGGAGACGCTGATTAAACACCTGAAGGAAATTGAGGCACGATAGACAGCGTCCTGAATTTTTGAACAATTCGAATGGGGTGGCGCTTTAAGTGTCACCCCATTTTTATTTGTGGCAGATCAACTCACTTTGACCTGCAAGTGCTTCGCACGACTATCGAATCTGGTGGGCCGAAAGATTCGCCAGAATTTGCGGCAACGAAATAGCCCACAGCAACACCAGGAAAACACCTGCATGCCGATTTCAGTAACTTGCGACTGCGGACGAACGTCGAAAGTCGCTAATAAGCACGCCGCAAAGAAAATTCGCTGCCCGGACTGCAACCAACCCATCCCGGTTAAGAAAGCATCTTCCGGAACAGGAATACAATCAGCAAAAAGCCCCAAACAGAGAAGAGCCTCAAGTCGCAAAAGACGACAGGCTTCGTCGAACTCAGGAATGCGGTCTGCCGGGAGAACACTGCGGATTGCAGGAGGTGTTCTGGTCGCGGTCGCCATTGCCGCAGTCGGCTATTTCACCGGAGAAGCATTTCTGTCCGATTCGCAGAACGTAGTCAGCCCTGCGACATCGCAGACGATGAATCAGCAGGCGATCGACGCAGAGAGTTCAAACGAAAGCGCGGCAGCCACAGCTGTGAAATCTGCCGGGGCCAGTCTGGCTCCGCGTCCGACGTTTCAGCCTGCCTTTCCATCCGGCGTCAGGATCGGTCGCGTGCGACCCACAGGTAGTGGGCCGGCAGATCAGACACAGATGAACATTTACCTGCCTGCTGGCGAACACGCGTCAAAGTCTCTGAGCTGCGTACTTGTGGCGCCAGCCGGCACGAATCTGTTAATGGGAAATTCCCTGGATGGCGGCGACTATCATGACGAAACTCTGCCATACGCCGAAGCGGGGTACGTCACTATCCAGTACTCACTGGACGGACCGGTAGCTGATCTGAACTCGGCTACGAATTCACAAATGGCAGCAGCTTACAGAAAATTCCGCTCAGCTGAAT
>CAYZYB010000026.1:0-15003 GCA_964481505.1 uncultured Planctomycetaceae bacterium
GTTTATCCTGCTGCTGAGCTCTAAGTGCCGCAAGGGCTTCCTTAGCCTGTTTGGCTTTCCACACCTGAACCAGTGCTTCGGCGCGTTGGTTCAGATCCTGCATACTTTGGCGTTTGCGTTGCTGTAGTTCGCTTAGTTGCCTCTGATTATCGTTGGCGGCCCGTTTTGATATTGCTGGCAGCTTCGGTGCAGGTGTTTGGATTTTCGCCGAGCCCTGTGTCGGTCGGGGAACAACCAATGTGGCAGCGTGCTGCGGACTGTCAAGTGGCGGTGGATCGCCTGCCGCAACAAATGATGTCAACGCGAACGCCACCGTCACCCCTGCAACGGACCGACGACTGACGCTGCATAAATGACCTGCCAGCATACGCATAGTTGATGTTTTCATGGAGAGTGATCTTTCCATTGACCCGCGGTCTTCAAACGCCCGCCGGAAGCACCCCGGCAAAACAGCGAACAGCCTGGGCATGTTGACCTTTGGCTTGAAATGCCATGCCCATCAATCGCAGCATTGACTTTCTGACCGACTGGTCGTCCGCTGAAATTTCGCCGCTACCTTCGGCACGACTTTCAGAACTCGCAGCTCGAAGGAAATCCGAGCACGATTTCACCACTTTATCATGGTCCCCATTGCGGTAAGCTCTTTCGGATTCAGCGAGAATCGATTGAGCAGTGACCACATTCGTGCGAGCTGAGTGCCCCGTTGCCGTCGACTGGCCTGGCTGCGATGAAAAGCTGAGGTTGAGAGTTTCGTCTTTGCTGATTTCACCGTTCATCAGAGAGCTCATGCGTCGCTGCAGTGGAAATGACTGAGCCGCCGCAAGACTTTTTCGAAACACAGCGTCTCGTTCGAAGTCGAGTCCCACCTCAGAAAATGCAACGCCAACCAGATAGGCCGCATGTTGCCCAAACATGTCATCCGCTCGGACGTTTGTCAAAGCCGACAACAATGCTCGGCCTTCTCGAATTCTCTGTCGTCCCCGACTGCCCCAAAAACGAGCGAGACTGGAAACCAGGGCAGCTTGCTGAGCCATCTTTCGAAGGCGATTCGCGTCCGGGTTAGTGTCCTCTTCTTTGTATTCAAACGCGGCCTGGTGATCGAAGAGAATTGTGTTCGCTCCAGCCACGTTGCCGCTCATCAAATATGCGGCCGACAGCAATAGTGCCGCCTCAGGCTCATACTTCGTGTTTTCACAAAGTGACAGCCCTCGCGTCAGCGGAGAAATGGCTCGCTTTGCCGTATCGTTTTCCAGCAGTATCCGTCCTGCGTACAGATATGCCGCAGCATCGGTTTCCAGTCCGGACACACGATCAACCGTTTTGTAGAAGTGTTTCAATGCAGCATCACGATTCCCACGCAGCAATGACGCCTTTCCCAAATTGAACATGGTTGCGCCCAGCGAAGGAGCCCGGGGGAAAAGATCAGCGGAAGTTTCAAAAGCTCGGACGGCATCATCCATGTTTCCAGAATGCGCGGCAGTCGTGCCCAACAAAACGTAGGAGGCAGGAGCAGCAGGATGGTCGGGGGCAAGGTTTACTGCTAACTGCTGAAAACGATCAGCCGTTTCCAGCTCCTCGTTCGTGAACTTTACGTGTTTCTGCAGAGTTGAAGGTACATTCGCCGCCGAGATGTTTGCACCAGCCTGAGGAAAGACCAACAACTGTTCATTGGAATACTTCCAACCGAAGCCGTTTGGCTTCAACAGTGAATCCAGTATCACATCCAGAGGCAATTCTTCGCAGTCAAAGATCGTTGTTCGCGCCTTAAGACTTCCCCGAGAGGACTCAGCGAACTCCACAGACCAGTTCAGCTCATCCGCGATATCCAACAGCACTTTCGAAACTGTTGCCGTACGAAGCTGGAGAGATGCAAGGATGCCTTCCGGAGATGATGTGAGTACTCGAAGACTGAGCGGTGAATGTCGCGTTGTTGTTGACCGACGGACATCCAAAAGCATCCAGCTCTTCAACAGCGTCTCGGGAGTCGCCTGATAGGTCGCTGTCAGCCATTGAGAATCGTCCAGCAACGAAGGATTTTCAGCAGCGGGCGTCAGCCCTCGTGCCAGTGTATGAACCAGGTCGCCTTCGATGTCTTTTCGCATCGAACGTTCGCGCGACAGCAGCAGTCTCATCAGCATTCCATTACCGACATCACGGCGTCCCAATTCGATCAGCACGCGAGCTGCAGCACAAGTGGCCGCGTCCGCAACAGAAGTCGACTGATGTGCCTCTGTAATCGCACGGTAGTGAGTGAGAGCGGAGTCCGGATCGCCGATGAGTTCTGAGCAAAGCCCGAGACGAAATTGAATTTGAACATGCAGCAGTCCGGACGCGCCGGACTTGAATTCTTCCAGTAGATCAATGGCGAACGGAAAATTGCCTTCCCTGATCAACCGATCAACTCGGGAAAGATTGATTGGCAAGCGTCTCTTCGCCGTGAGCGGTCGGGGTCGTTCATCCTGATCCGTCAACTCGGTTCTGATCTCTGAATCGGACAGAGAAGTATCAGCTATCGGTGGTTCAGGCTCCTCGCTGTCTTCCAGGTCCCTTTGGAACGACGCATTCACGAAAAACGGAGCAGCGATTGATGTGTCGGCTGCCGCGGGCAAGGTTTGCGCAGAAACTTCCGCAGGAGATTCAGCAATGTTGCGGGGAATCACTGCATGAGCGATAAGCGCAAGCAATGACCCGCTGAAGGGGATGATCGCCAGAAGCGTCACCCGCCAAACGACATGTTTCATGTTCGGATTTGTGCGAAGCACTGTGTCCAGCCTCAAACTAAACCTGTCCTTGCTGATCGTAAGAACCGTCATATTTTCCGCAGTTAGTTGCCTGATCGTCTCAACGGGAATAACAAGTTGAAGAAAAACTGAGCAAGTTCTTTGGGGAATCTTCGATGAAGGGTTTGTACTCACCCAGGTTAAGAGAGCAGCGATGCAAATCAACAAACTCCACGTCCAGCCCCACGCAGTCAGCGGCCCCAAAAGTCAGAAGCTGACGTCCTCGCGTGGTAATGACTCCAACATCGGGGCTGCCGACACGCACTCGCGTGATCTGACTTCCGGAAACGACGCGGTAAGATCCTATGCGGATCAACTGAAGTCGGTTCCGGAAGTCAGAGCGGACTCTGTCGAAGCCGCTCGCACTCGACTGGCGAACGGTGAGTACACCACATCCCAGGCTGCTGTCGAAACAGCGACCGCTATTTTGAACCGTTCTTAAGTTCGGACACCGTTTCGCGTTTTGTTCTTAGTTCGCAATGAGGCGGACGCATTTGGCATGGAGGCTGGAGAATTGACGCATTCTACAAGAGAAAGAAAGTTGATTCATGAGTCTCTCAGTTACTAACAACGTTGCGTCACTAAACGCCCGTCACAATCTCGGAAGAGCCAACCAGTCACTGTCACAGTCTGTTGAACGACTGTCTTCTGGCTTGAAGGTGAATCGTGGTTCGGACGGCCCAGCCGCTCTGGTTATTTCAGAAAAACAGCGTGCTCAGATTTCCGGCCTGCGAGCTGCCATCGAAAACTCTGAAAAAGCTGTTTCACTTGTTCAGACAGCTGAAGGAGCTCTATCTGAAATCAACTCACTGCTGGTCAAGGTCCGAAGTCTGGCCATCGACTCAGCGAACGCCGGCTACAACGACGACGACGCCCTTGCTGCCAACCAGGCAGAAATCACAAACGCTCTGGACACGATCGACCGCATCGCGAACAACACGCAGTTCGGTACGAAGAAGCTGCTGGATGGTTCTGCCGGTGTTACTGGTACTGCCACCAATGCAGAGGTCACAGTTCTGAAGGGAACCAGCGACACAATTTCCGGTACTTATGCAATCTCTGTTTCAAACGCGGCTGACCGAGCTGTTGCTGAAGCTGGTACAGATCAGACCGGAGCACTGGCAGCGGATGAAATTCTGACCATCAACGATGTCTCTGTCAGCCTTTCAGCTGGCTTGACTCAGTCTCAGGTTGTTGCTCGAATCAATGAGTTCAGTGCTCAAACCGGCGTTGTCGCCGATGAAGGCGGAGCCGGTGGTGCAACACGTCTGTACACAGAAGCATTCGGTGACGACGCCTCTGTAAGTGTCATTTCGAACGTCGCCGCTGGCGCCACAAGTTCTGGCTTCGGTACTACAGCAATCACAGGGACTGGTGATAATATCGAAATCACTGTCGACGGTGGTGCGGCGATCGAAGGGACAGGAAATACGGTAACGGTCAACAGTGGATCTGCCAAAGGACTGACACTGCAGATTGCTGCTGACACTGACCCTGTTTCTTCTGTCTCCGGAGCTCAGGGCAGCGTAACTGCATCTAACAACTCGCTGATCTTCCAAATCGGTCCGAACAAAGACCAGACCGCGAACATCACAGTTGGTCGAGTTAACCCTCAGTCTTTGGGGATCGGTGTTTCCGGCAACCAGTTCTCAAGTCTTGACGAAATCGATGTGACATCGGCTTCCAAGTCTCAGGACGCCCTTGCTGTCATCGATGCGGCTATTGACGAAATCACGAATCAGCGTGGTGATCTGGGTGCGTTCCAGCAGAACACACTCAGCTCAACCGCCAACAACCTGCGAACGACTCTGGAAAACAGCGTCAACGCAGAATCTGTCATTCGTGACACTGATTTCGCTGAAGAAATTTCCAACTTCACCAGCAACCAGGTTCTGGTTCAGGCTGGAACGTCTGTTCTTGGAAATGCCAACCAGTTGCCGCAGCAGATTCTGTCACTGCTGCAGTAAGAAAGCACTCCCTTTTGGATGATGACGCTCACTGAGAGGCAACTGTTTTCTCAGTGAGCGTTCTTTCTGTCGGAACAAATATTGAAACGCAATTTTGCAAACATCAAATTGTGACCATCGTAAAGCCGTTCTTTTGTAACCTCGCTTCTGCCTAAGGTTCGAAGCTGGTGGCAGTTTCGAAGGCGCACAGTCGCTGCTGAATCCCCAATACAACACACTCCCTCTCTGAAAAGTTCCCAGCCATGAACATCACCATTGACGGTATCAGTTCCGGACTGGACACCGAATCCATTGTGACTGGACTCCTGGAGATCCAGCAGGTTCAGATTGACAGACTGACGCTGCAAAAGCAGACGGCGACCAATAAGGAAACTGCGTTTAAGTCACTGGAAGCTCAGTTAATCACGTTTCGCAGCGCAGCTTCCCGACTTGGGCAGACCCGAAACAACGTCTTCGAAGCCCGAACCGTCAACGTGTCGAACGAAAATGCCGTCGTTGCCAGCGCTGACAGCAACGCGACCCCCGGAATCTATCAGCTCTCAGTCGAATCGCTCGCGCAGGCTCATCAGATTGCTTCGCAGGGCTTCACGGACGCCGACGCACAGATCACGCAGGGCACATTTTCGATTCGCCAGGGAAGCAGCCCCGCTGTTGACATTACTATCGACAGCACAAATGACACGCTTCAGGGGCTTGCCGATTCTATCAACCTCGCAGAACTCGGGATTTCTGCCAGCATCGTACAGGACGGTTCGTCTTCCGGATCACCAGCGCGGTTGTTGCTGTCGTCTTCGAAGACGGGTGAGGCCAATGCCATTAGTATCACCAACAATCTGGGAGCCTCCGCTGGCGGCGCTGTCCAGCCCGGCTTCGATTTTGGCAGCCCGGTTCAGGCGGCAAAGAACGCCGAAATCCTGTTAGGAAGTGGCGCCGGAGCACTCACGGTCGAAACCGCAACGAATCGCATCGAAGACGTCATCGAAGGTGTTACCATCGACCTCTTGGAGTCAGATCCAGGGAAGACGATCACGGTTCGCGTCGAACAGGATTCGGAAACCGTGGTCAATGCTGTTCAGGATTTCGTCGATTCGTACAACAACCTTCGGGACTTTATCGGCGAGCAGTCTCGCTTCGTCGCGGAATCGGGTGACGCCGGCCTGCTGCTCGGTGATCGCTCACTGATTCAGATCGAATCTGAAATCGAGAACGCTCTTCAAACCATCATCCCCGGCGTGAAGACAGAAGCGAACCGATTGTCAGCTATCGGCATCGCGGTAACAGACACTGGCAAGCTTACGTTCAATTCCAGTCGTTTGCAGAGTGCGGTGGATGGCGAAGTAGACGGTGTTCTGCCATCAGATTTACGTCGGCTGTTTGGCCTCGACGCTACAAGTACGAATCCCAACATCCAATTTGTACTTGGTTCGACCCGAACTCAGGATTCTACAGAACCGATTCAGGTCGACATCACTCAGGCCGCTGAACGAGCTGCGATCACAGGAACCAATTCGATTCCATCGCTTATCGCGGGATCAACAACAATCGACGGTTCCAATAACGAACTCACACTAACGATCGACAACGCCGAACTCACCGTAACCCTTGCGGACGGGACCTACACCGACGCAGAGCTGGCTGCAGAACTTGAAAGTGTTGTAAACGCACATCCTGAGGCGAGAGGTCGAACAGTTGCGGTCGGTCTTCAGGATAACGGCGTTCTGGGGAATTCGCTGACGGTGACCTCCAATGTTTATGGTTCAAGTTCTCAGGTGACAATCAATTCCGGGACAGCGTTGGCAACGCTTGGGTTCACAGGCACCGAAAACGAACAGGGCACCGACGTAGCGGGGCATTTTATCGTCAACGGTGTGGTTGAAGAAGCTACGGGGCGAGGTCGCTTGTTGTCCGGAACTTCCGGAAACGAAAACACAGCAGACCTGCAAGTACGTGTCACCATGTCAGCAAGTCAGATCGTCAGCGGTCCCGAAGGAGATCTGACAATCTCTCGCGGGTATGCGTCGCGACTGGATCAGTTGATCGGCGACATGCTGGACGCAGACACGGGAACTTTGAAGTCGATCAAAGATAAGTTCATCGCAGAAGCGGACAGTATTCAGGATTCCATCGATCGGCATCAAGCGGCCTTCGAAAAGCAGGAAGAGGATCTGATCGCTCAGTTTGTCGCCCTGGAATCGGCCCTGAGTGAACTGGAAGCGACAAGCAATTTTCTGACGGAGCAATTCGCCAGCCTGTCCAGCGTCGCTAATAAGTAGCAACAAGCCGTTGAAGCCGCGGATGCTTCAAAAGCACATTTTGGAAAACACGGAGTCTCCTCATGGATCTGAAAACAATGCGTGCCGCCTATCGTCAGTCAACGAAGTCGAGTTTGACTCGCGTTGACATGCTGATTGGGCTGTACGACAAGACTCTCGAAACACTCCGACTCGGGATCGCCGCCAAACAAGCCGAAGACGCGGAGCAATTCGAGACCGAACGGATCAAAGCGTATCGGCTGATTCTGGCACTCCTTGAAGGCATCGATGTCCGACACGGAGACCTTGCACAGAATATCCAACGCATCTGTCTATACGCCGTGCGGCTGGTGTGGACGGGTGGTGTGGATAGTTGGGAAGCGGCGATTCGAATCATTCAGCCGTTGCACAACAGTTTTGTGCAGATCCGTGAAGAAGCTGTTGCGATGGAACTGGAAGGAGCAATTCCTCCGTTGCAGTTCGATTCTGTCTTTGACGAAAACATCGTGTAACGCAACTACTCAACCCGCCGCAGCAGGAATGACACGGCAGGTCGCTTGACGTCTGACGAATGCCACGGAGAAGCACTGACAGAGATGGACTTCGCCTGATCAGTTCGCAGTTTTAGAAACGTCGTAATCCCCGCATGCAATTCCTGGGCCTGATTCGCCGCTCGAAGCCAGGCGGTCGGGGCGGGGGTTGTGGCCCACACGCGAACTTCCAATTCATAGCCGCGGCGGCGCATTATCGGAGCGAACCGCAGCAATTGCTCCTGCATCAAGGCGTCCATGGGTGATTGCTCTCGTGGCAACGGCGGCATTCGGTCAAAGGCTACTTCTCCAGCGACTCCGCTTTCTTCCTTGGCCTTGTGAAGTTCTTCCATATCCTGCATGAATCGATGCAGTTCGTCCTGTTCTCGATCTTTCACCATGTACGCATCGCCGTCTTTATCAGGCCCATTTGGCGCAGCATCGGGTTCCGCATTTTCATCTTCAGACACGATGTAGATTGGGCTGGCTTCTTCCATCTGCACGGGAAGCGCCGACTGGCCAGTCGCGAACATTCCTGGAACGCCGGCAGAATCTCCCACCTGAACGAACGAGCCGGTGCCGGAATGCAGGTTTGCTCCGGTTTGTTCTGTGGCGAGCGAATTTAAGACGATAAAAAATGCCAGTAGTGCTGTCATGGTGTCTCCAAAGGAAACCAGATAGGCCTTGCTGGGTTCCGATGGTGGAGTCTTTTTTCTGGCCATATTCGTGCCTCGTTTTGTTGAAGAAAGATCGCTCGCCCAACAAGCAACTCCAGTTCAGGCATCAGCTCTTGTTGCCGCGTGTGATTGTAAACCGGAATGCGTTATCGTCGCTGACAGCCTGCGTGCCAACGCTCACCTGGCCAAGTGGCACGCCATGCTGATAAGTCATGTCGTATGCCATCTGAATCGCTGCAGGCAGGTCATTCGAACTGGGAGCGTTGATCGAAAGTTTCATGTTGAAACGCAGCATCTGCTTGGCCATAGACGCAATCTGTATTTTCGCGTTGACTGTTTGCTTCCCATCCTCAGCGACCATGAGGTTTCGCGCCGCGGAAAATGTGACGCGTTCCAGAGCTGCCAGTCTGCTTTCTTCTTCCAGTGCCTTGAGGCCTTCGCTGACACCATCGGTGGGGGCATCGGCGTTGGCTGGTGAAGTTTCCGAACCATGCTGTGTGAGACGACTTTTCTCAGGCCTGTAACGTAGTGTGACAGATTCGCGGTCCACAGAATCACTTTTGCTGCCAACATTTCCGTCACTTCCCCCGGCACCGAACATCGTGACTTTCATACGTTCGAATTCTTCGGGCTCCTGACTGGCAAAAGTTAGCAGCAGAATAAAGAACGTCATTAGCAGCGTGATCACATCGCTGTACGTCATAAACCACGGCGGAATGTCGCCTGCTGTATCGGGCTTCGGTGCTTTTTCTCGCGCCATGATGAAAGTCCAGTCAAAGGGTTTGTCAGAAAAGAAACGCTAAGCCGCCTGCGCGGTTTCCGGACGGTTCGATGCCGACAGGAATGCAACCAGTCGTTCGCGAATTCCTCGTGGAGGTTGCCCTTCAATCAAAGAAATGAGCCCTGACATCATGAGTTCCCGCAACATCACTTCTTCCTGGCTTCTGGCTTCGAGTTTTCCCGATAGCGGCAGGCAGAATAGATTTGCGATCAACGCTCCGTAGAGCGTCGTCAGCAGTGCCGTCGCCATACCGACGCCAATTTGGCTTGGGTCGTCCAGGCTACGAAGCATCTGGACCAATCCGATGAGCGTGCCGATCATGCCGAATGCTGGTGCCGCCGCAGCTGTCGCATCGACGATTTTTTTGCCCATCTGATGTCGTTGTTCGATATAGGCGATTTCTGTTTCCAGCACGGTCATGATTTCTTCTTTAGCAACTCCTCCCATGACCATTTCAATGCCTCGCACCATGAAGTCATCTTCGATTTTCTCCACTTCCGGTTCCAGCGCGATCAGTCCGTCGCGGCGGGCAATGCCTGCAAGTTCTGCAAATTTCTCTATGGTCTCGTGGCTGCTTGGGAGCTTAACCAGAAAGCACTTTTTCACGACACCAAAGGCACCGGTCACAGCCTTCAGAGGAAAGTTGATCAGTAACGCGGCGATCGATCCTCCTACGGTGATCATTAGTGAAGGGACATTGATAAACGGAACCAGGCTTCCGCCCATCAGGATTGATCCGATCACCAGGCCGGTTCCCATCAGCAAACCAACAATTGTTGCAATGTCCATAACGTTTCATCCTTGAATGCGTTGTGATTTCGTGAAGTCATCATCGACAACTTAGCCAGCTTGTTTTCTGCGGTAGACGTCGGCCAGAACTTCCGCAACAGCGCGATACATTTCCAGCGGTATCTCGTCTCCAACTTCCGTGAGTGCAAAGAGAGCTCGAGCGACAGGTTTGCGTTCGATGACAGGGATGCCGTTTTCCCGCGCCTTCGAAATAATCTGTCGTGCAAAATGATCCGCTCCTTTAGCGACCACCGTCGGCGCCGAAGTTTGTCCTGCCTCATAACGGACCGCGACGGCAAAATGGGTCGGATTCGTAATCACAGCAGAAGCCGTTGGGACGTCCTGGAGTGATTTGCGTTTGCGAGCTTCCTGTTGAAATTTTCGCATTTGCTGTTTCATTTCCTGGTTGCCCTGATCGTCTTTTTGTTCCTGCTTCAGGTCTTCCCGCGACATCTTTAGTTTCTGTTCGTGGCGATACCATTTGAATGCGTAGTCCACCGCCCCAAATGTCAGCGCGATGCCTGCCAGAATCAACATCAGTGTGCTCGCCAACTCCCCACTGAACGCCAGCGACTGATGCAGATTCCCTCGAGTTGCCAAAGAAACTCGATCCTTTGCGAGCCATACAAAAATAACGGCCGCTGCAATTACGGCCGTTAGCTTCAAGGGAGCCAGCACTCCTTTCATCAGTCCATCCAGTGACCAGAACCGCTGCCACCCCTGCACCAGCGAGAGTCTTCCAGGGTTCAGCATCAGCGGCTTCGTATGAAAACCAAGTCCTGCCTGCATCGAAGAGGTGGCCGCATTTAAGACCCAGGCACCGACAACAATGCTCCCGGAAATGATCAGGATGTTTGCACTCAGCCAGCGAACACTGAGCATTGTCTGAGAGATGCCCCATTCCGTCGGCTGTGTTCCACGAATTTGATCAGCAATCGTACCGCTAAATCGCCCGATCCAGGCACCACCAAACATCCAGCAACCAAACGCGACACAAAAGATGAGAATCCCCGATGTCAGATCCGGACTAAACACAACCTGCCCGTCCTCGCGCGCAGATTCTCTGCGTCGAGGTGTGGGAGCTTCTGTCTTGTTGTCGTCGAATTCTTCTGACATGTCATTTCGTCGCGTCTAAGCCACGTTGTTTGAACCTAAACCGGCGTAAGCAGGAACTCACGAAGATGCTGAGTGATGCCGGACAACAGATCGGGAAACATCACCACCATAGCGATCAATCCGGTCGCCAGGCGAAAGGGCATTCCAAATGTGAACAGGTTGAATTGCGGTGACTGCTTCATCGCGAACAGTAAGACGATCAGGATGAGAAAAAACACCACGCCCAGTGGAGCAGCAATAGCGAGCCCACGCTCAGGCAGCCTTGTCAACGTACCAATCACCCAGCCAGCCTCCGGAAAGCTCCAAGCCTGGCCGACCCGGTATTGATCAAAGAAACGATCAAAGATGCGCAGGAAGTCGTGATGAAGGCTCATCGAATACAACATCAATACGCCGCAGATTTCCAGCATGACTGCCAGCACGTTTCCACTGCCGGTGTCCGTTGCGGCCGTTATCGACGCGATGTTTAGTCCGATCTGTTCTGCCAGCCATGAGCCCGCAATTCGCATGGGAATCAGGATCATCCCCAGCAACCAGCCAAGACCAGCTCCAAGCAGCACTTCTCGCGATGCCAGCCACGTCCACAAAAACCATCGATGACCGCCTTGTGTGGCCATGGTTAGTTGAGCTGGATTACTATCAACCGCAGCAGCTGTTCCGGCCGCGGAGTGCGAGAGCACCGGTTGCTGTGCGGCCGTCGGCGGCACGAGAGTTGCGCGTGGCAACCAGAACATGGTCAGTGCCATCGCGAGTCCGATTTTCACGGTGTTCGGAATGTGCTGCCCGCCAAATGGTGGCAGAAATGCAACGAATGAAGAAATGCGCAGGAAGCAAAGAATCGCGGGCAGGAGCAGGATTTCGATCATCGCCCGGCCTCCACTAAATGCGTCATCATTCGCATCGTGAATCCGGAAGCCACCTGCAACGTCCACGGCATTGTGAAAATCAATACGGCAGCAACCGCCAGAATTCGTGGCGCAAAAGTTAGTGTCTGTTCCTGAACGCTGGTCATCGTTTGCAGGACGCTGATGAAAATCCCAACACTCAAACTGGCAAGCACGGCCGGCAGCGCAAGGATGACCACCGTGACCAGCAGGTCCGTGGCAATCTGAATGACGTTCGCAGGTTCCATGGTTTCGTTTTCTGTGTATTCGAAGTGGTCTCGTTAACGGCACCGCAGCGAATCTGCGGTGTCGTAAGCACTAACGAACGTTGCCACCTCTTCGTCGAGCTGTCTGCGTGGCGTTTTTTTCGTTTTTTAGATTCCGAAACTCGGCGATAAACTGGTTCAGGAGTTTCGGATCCTCAATCGCATCAAGAATTTTTGCCGCTTCACGCTCCTCGAAGTTCGCAAGCAGCTGCACTGCGACGGTCATGTTGCCATCGTTTGCCATTTCTTTCAGAACCGCAGCTGCCTTTTCACCCGTCATACCCTGAAGCAGAGTCGATAGCTTTTTGTCATTGGCTTTATGTTGAGCTGTGATGTCAATTTGTTTGGCCTCAATTGCACTGAATTCCGTCTTGGTTTTCTCACGTTCCATGATCACGGCCTCTCGAAGCTGATTTAATTCTTCGAGCATGTCTTCGGCCGAACCAACGTCGGTGGTAAGTTGCGTTCGCAATCCGTCGATTGTCTGTTGTTCGGCCTGGATATCTGACAAGACCAGTTGCTGTTGAATCTTTCGCTGTTGCAACAGATCTTCCTTTTCGCGGATTCCCTTCTCTCGCTCCTTGAGACTCAGGCTGAAACGCAGCAACTCTTCAACGCTCATCGAATCTTCGCGTACAGCGACCGGCATCAGCTCATTGGCTTTGCCCATGTTCGGAGCAGGATTAAGCGGATCGGCACTCAATTCCATCTCTCCATCAGCGACTTCCTCTGGCGGCGGAGCAAGTACCTGAGTCTTTACGTACCAGCCGCCAACAGCCGCCGCGATAAACATGACGAGCCCCATAAAGGCCATGACAATCATTTTCATTACTGAATCACTCCGTCTTCGATTTCACTGCGATTGTCAAAATGTTCTACGCGATTGCTGTCGTGTGCATTGAGCAGTCTGATGCCGCGCGATGATTCTTCGAGTTCAGCTTGTTCCGTGAGCATTGCCTGTTGACGATGTTCCGTTCGTTTGGCGGCCAAAATCCCGTCAACGCCATCGCACCGCGCCTTCAACGCTTGATGTTCAGACTGCAACCGGGCAGCTGTGCGTGCCAACGCTTCGCGCTGTTGTGCCTGGTGATTGATATCCGCATCGCAACCGTGAAGTCTGTCTCGCATCGCTCGAACAGATGACGGATGTAGTCCGGAATTATTCGCCGTTAGTCGATCGATAAAGCTGGCTTCCGTTTCGATTCTTTGTTGTTCCAACTGCCGAATCTGTTCAGTCATCTGTTGCACGTTTGCCTGGACGCGTGCAAGACTCAGTTCCGCCATCCGCAGTTGCTGATGCTGGATCCGCTGGATTTTTTGAAATGAAGATTGAAAACGTTTCATGCCAATGCCTTCAACTGCTCCAGCGTCGTATCCCAGGAACTGTGTTCGCTTTGCTCCTGTCGAAGAAACGTCTCGATGCTCGGAGTCTTTCGAATCGCCTCGTCGACTTCCGGTACCATTCCCTGCTGGTACAGCCCCGCCTGAATCAGATCTCGAATGTCTTCATAGGCCGTCATGTTTTGCCTGACGCGTGTCGCGGCCTGTCGATGCTCTGCTGATGTGACTTCGCGAAACAATCTGCTGACGCTGTGAAGAACGTTGACGGCCGGAAAGTGCCCTTTTGCGGCGAGCTTGCGATCCAGCACCAGGTGTCCGTCCAGAATTGAGCGGGCTGCATCAGAGATGGGCTCATCCATGTCGTCGCCGTCGACCAGAACGGTAATGATTCCGGTAATGGAACCATGCTCGTTATTGCCAAGTCGTTCCAGGGTATGAGCCAAAAGATTATTGACAGACGGAGGATAGCCGCGAAGGCCAGGTGTTTCGCCGCGGGCAAGTCCCAGTTCGCGTTGAGCGTGTGCGAGTCGGGTGACACTGTCCAGAAAGAACAGAACGTTGCCGCCCTGATCACGAAATTCTGCCGCAATTTCAATCGCAGTTTTAACGGCCTGGATTCGCATCAAGGGACTTTCGTCGGACGTCGCGACGACAACAACCGATCGGCGAAGTCCCGCTTCGCCGAGACAGTCCTCGATAAACGGACGTACCTCTCGACCGCGTTCGCCGATGAGTGCAATCACGTTCATGTCTGCAGAGGCGTCCTTCGCAATTTCGCCCATCAGCGTGCTTTTTCCAACACCGCTTCCGGCGAAGAGACCGACACGCTGTCCGACGCCCAGAGTCAACATGCCGTCAATGCAGCGCTGGCCGGTCACCAGTGGTTCCGTGATCGGCTTTCTTCCCATTGCGTCCGGCGGTGTCGTACAGATTGCGCGCTGACGGCAGTGCGAAAGTTGTGGGCCATCATCTATTGGCTGGCCAAGCCCATTTAAGGTTCGCCCCAGGACTCCGTACCCGACAGGCACGCGCAGACTGCGACCGTTGGCAATCACTTCCAGTCCGGGGCGCACGCCGTGTGGGTGTCGGAACGTCATGATTTGAGATTCTCGCGAAGTGCTGGCGATGACTTCTCCTAAAAGAAGGCCACCACCGAAGTGCGCAGGCGAATGCGGCAGGTGAATTTCGCACAATTCACCGACCGCTGCGGCCAACTCTGCGTGGATGACGTTTTTCACGCTACGCAGTTTCCCGCCGGTCCGGAAACCGTTGCACCGTTCCAGAATTTCCTGAAACGCTTCGACGCTCAGCCTGAGTGTCATTGATATTCTCCATCCATTCGCTTCGAATTTGTGCCAGTCGTGTCACCACGTCTGACAAAACAACTCGTCCTGATTCTGTTTCCAGTCGAACACCGCCCCGCTCAATCGCCCTATCGCTGACCAGTGTGATGAGTTCTTCATTCCACGGTGTTGTCTTGCCAATGAGTCGAGTCTTCAGGGATTGCAAATCATCAGGATGCAATCGAACTTTCGCGTTTTCCAGGAGTGCCATTCGGGAAATTGTGTCGGCCACAAACTCTTCCACGCCAAGCGATTCGCGTTGTAGTTCGGAGTGCAC
>CAYZYB010000027.1:0-14971 GCA_964481505.1 uncultured Planctomycetaceae bacterium
GTATTTTGATCGCACCTGTTCGACGTTGATCGTTTCCGGAAGATTGTCGAACTCCATCACAAAAGCGGTTTCGAGGCGATCCAGTGCACTTTGTTTGTGGCCCAGATCATCTGCAACCTTCGCAGCATAACGCCACAACTGAGACGACTTTCGCAATGCGTCTCGCTCCAAAATCGACTCCATCAACCGCTCGGCCTTGCCATCTTCCAGCAGTCGCAACTGTTCGATCGCCAGCATCACAACGTCTGGACGACTGTCCGCCGTAACTTCCGCCAGCACCTGTTCCAGCAACTGACTGGCCGCAACCGCATCACCCGCCTGACGCAACTGCTGTGAAAACTCGAACGCCGTCCGGTAGAACTTCGCCTTCATAAACACAACGGCGAACCGCCCCATCAGCTTCTGCCATTCCGCATCGCCACCGCGACTAACAAAGTCTTCGCGAATGTCTGCAGCAATGGGCGGCAAGACTCCGCGTCGAACAAACGCCGCCAGCAGTTGGCGATACAGTTTGCGGGCTTTTTTGTGTTGCCCCGCCATAAACAAAGCTCGCACCCTTTGCTCCCGAGCCACAGCGGCCAGCTGCGGACTGTGTTCAAAATCCGCGATTGCTGCAGCAAGAAGTTCGTTTAGTTCGGCCGCTTCAATCTGCGGCTGAATGGCGTTCAACAGCACCCAGCCGGTGGCGTCCGAATGACAGGTCGCCACGAAGGCCAGTGCCGATTTGAGTTCTTCTTCGATCTGACTTCGCGTCCGATCTTTCGTCGCACCTCCAGACGCCCAGCGCTGCAGGATGTTGCTGGCGGTCGCAAGTCGCTGAATAAAGCCGTCCTGTTCACCTTCGATATCGAATGGTGCGTGCGTGTCAGATTTCTCAACCTGGCGACTGATCAGCTGACGTACAAACTGCCGCAGCGGCGAACCTTCCGGAGACGGTCGCAAATCAACATAACGCTTGCGGCCATCGGTGCCCGGGACGTCTTCTTCCCACGTCAGATTGTTCGGAAAACGGCTCAACAGCACATAAAGCCCATCGCGCCGATCTCCCTTCCGGAAAAAGTGTTCGTCGACCAGCTTCGCGACGTCGGCACCATTGCCTTCAGCCATGTTCGCCAAAATCAAAGCCAGAACGTCGCGTTTCGATAACGGCGAATCTTCTTCCTGCTCAGCACTCTCAGACGTTTGCTTCTGCAGAAACGCCACAGAGCGAACCGGCATGGGCAAGACTACAATCTGCGATTCATCCACCAGCATCGGTGGAGCTTCAACGGCTTCTCGCATGAGCTTCACCACCACTTTTTCTTTTTCATCACCATCAAACAGCCGAACAGTACCATCTGCTTCGAAAACCGTTCGAAGCAGAATCTTCTTAGACTGCGACTCGACAACTCTTCGTTCGGCAAGGCGGCCACCATCTGAAAACACGAGATGCACTTCCCAAACCACTGTCGCTGAATCATCGTCAGCATCCTGTCGCGGCCTGACAGCAACCGTGCGTTCATCGATGCTGACCACATCCGCATTCGTCGCCAATTCATCGGCCGACGGCAGCAACCACGGCACCAGCGCTTCGATTGCCGACCGATGAAAGCGACTGAACGTCCGCTCAGACGCCAATCCAACGTCGGCATAAACATGCTTCAATGTCTTGCCGTTACACAACACTTCTTCGTGCAGACCTTCTGCCACGGTGCGCGAATAGACATACCGCCCCGCTCCATCGCACAGCAAAGTGAACGCGTCTGCACCATCATCTGCCGGTAACGTCACACGCTCCCAACCCAACGATCGAGCCTGTAAGATCAGCTTGCGGGCAGTCGCGTCACAACTTCCCTGCTCGCGGCCATCTTCTCGCAAACCCATCACATCTGCAGCAGACGAATTCAGCCCCGGTGCATGTGACAGCAGATCACCGAAGCGGAGTGAATCAAACTCGAAGTTCGACTTCTGCAGCAGCCTGGCGTCTCGCTTTGTCCGCGTCGTTACTTTCAACACTTCGTTTTCAATTTGATAAGCCAGACCTCCTGCCTGATCCAATAAAAGACTCAGAGCACTTCGCAGCCTTATGTTGTCGACATCGATACTTACGACCGCATTCGTAGGACGACCCTTTTCGGCTACAATGTTGATCCCGTGCGTCGTAGCTATCTGTCTTATCACAGTCGACAGCGGTACGTTGTGAAAATGAAGTGAGATTGTCTGATCCAGAATTCGGTCAATATTCCGTTCAGATCGGTTCCGAGCAGAACCATACCGATATTGTCGACTGTTCAACTCGGACCACCAACGATCACCTGGTCGAATCGTGTAGTATGGGTATGACTTGACGAACGACTCATCCACGCCATTCAACGCCAATAAACGGCTGCCGGCACGGAACTTCTTCAACGATTCAAACTTCGCGATCTGCCGCTGCACTTGGGCTTTTTCCTGCATCATGATCGCCTGCACAGAATCGGGATTCCTGTCCGCATGCACTTCAGCAACCAGCTGTGCTTCGGCGAAACGTCGTTCATCCATGAGAACGTCGTATTGGCGTACGAGCCCGCTTTTGACAGATGGGACCGGCAAGAGACCTTCACGATCGAGGCCCAGGGAGCGACGCGATAGCGCGTTCCGGCCCCAGCGACTGTTGGGGATCATCTTGGCATCGAAGTCAGCAAGCGAAGCTTCATAGCTATGATCATCAAAAAACAGAAACCCACGAGGCTCGATCGAAAAACCAAGATTCAACTGCCAGGCACCATCGTCCCAGTTCAGTTGCTGCGCACGCCACCCAAGTGGCACTGCAGGCTGGACATAGAAATCCCCGAGAAAGCGATCCGCCCGAAAGTCTTTTTCCAGGCCGCTATCGTTCAGAAAGGACGGAATGATTACCGATCGGCCGCCATTCCCGGAGAAGTGTGGGGCGTAGGAATACATATCGTCGTACATATTCGTCGAGCTAAAATATGCCACGTCGTCTTGCCAGCGGGCAATTGAGCGCAACGGCACAGAAAATTCCTCAACAAAACCATCTCCGTCTGTGTCAACCAGTGGCGCGCTTTTCGAATAGAATGCTGGCTGACGGACATCCCCGGGAAACTCCAGATCCAGCCAGATGTTTCGGCGATTCAAGCCATACAGGTCGTATCGGCTATACAAATTTTCACCGTATCGAAATCCCTCAGCCGCCTGTTCCTCTGCCAGTCGTAACTCCACTCTCGAATTCCATTTATCGACTTGCTCAAGTTCCTCCAAAGCAAACCCGAACTCAAACAGTTCATCGACAGCCTGTGTTGGGTTATTTTCAGAGTAATAAAAGTAGCCGGGCTCAAAGCCCGCATTGATCGTCTGCCCCGAATCGAAACCAGGGCGGGCAAACCAATTCGTGAGATTTCCTTGACGCGGCTTACCTAGAGGCTGGAACGACCAAAAATTCGTGGAAGTCGCATCTGGGGCGCCCCAGTATCCATATGCAAGATGAGACTGCGGCATCGTGATCGATGGTCGGGCCTCAGCCACTGGATATCGCTTGAGAAACCGCACCGTATCTAAAACGTCGTCGTCCGCTTCGCCGTCAGCTGCCGTTGCTTTCTCTGGCAGGCCGTATTGCAACGGCTCATGCACAACCTTGATCTCATTCGGGCAACCATACAGCGCCCAATGATCTTTGCGACCGCGATCGATGTTGTGCTGCGTGTACATGTCTTCGTTTTCCAGCACCAGCAATGACGTGAAGGGACTCATCACATACATCGACTTGCTAAGCCGAATGATCTCTTCCCTGTGCTTTTCGGCACCCTCCGCCAACAGACGATCAATCCGCAACTTCGCCCAGCTGCGGGGAAGATGTTCAGCGTTCTCAGCAACATCCCCGACACGCAGAGTAAGCTTCCAGGACTTTCCATTCAGTCGTCCGGAAACAACAACGGACTTCGGCAGAACCTCATCAGCGTCAAGCCGCAGCACGGCGCAAACCTCTTCCCCCTGAACAATCGTGTCCGCGAAGTTCAGGAAACTGCCAGCTTCTGCAGGTCCGGATTCTTTGTGCTTTACGTCAACTTCCAGCAATCGAGGCGTGTTCAACAACGATGACAATTCGAACGCTCGCCAGGCGACGTCTTCATCCGGATTGATCTGTGAAAAGTAACCGCCCGACTGACTGGCAGCCGCCTTCATAAACGGTCGTGACCACCGTTTACCAACACCCACGCCAACATACGCAGTGTTGGCCGGAAGCAACTCCAACAGCGCACTCTGATCCTGTTCGCCAAGTACTGGTATCGCAGAACCCGTATGCACAACCAGCGTTTCGCGATGTTCGTCAGACAACTCGCCGCACGTTTTCAATGCCTTTTGCAGATCCAAAGCACCGATCAAATGCGTTTTGCTCAATGCGTCAATTGCATTGGCGATGTTCTTCGCCGAACACTCCAGCGATTCTTTACCGAAACCAATTGCCTGAGTATTCGCCGTCACGATATTGAATGTGTCGCTGTGTTCGGCATTGTCCAGCAGAACGCGAATAATTTCGATCTGCGTGCGAGCCAACAACGGATTTCTGTCGGCCGAAGCTTCGAACAAAAACACCCAGTGACGGGGCGATCGCTTCATTTTTCCCGGCAGGCTGGGACGATATCGCAGCATCAGATACTGATGGTCGCCATGGGTCACCCCCGACCACTGCGACGCAATGTGATCGGCTCGCCCCGCTTCCTGCCCGGTGCCTGCGAGTTCCAAGACGACATCACGATCCATTCGGCTGTTTTTCTGACTGGCCTTTAGCAGCAGATCGCTTCCATCAATCTCAGCAGTGAATTGGTGAGACGGGCTGTTCCAGTTTCCGGCGGCTCCGTTCCTGAGTCGCACGCTGCTGGACCATTCCTTGACCGTGTCCATGCTGTGACCAGCCGGAAAACGGTAGTGCGTCTTGCCGTATGCCGAATTCAATCGCTGCGTATAACTCAGAACAATTCGTTTTTCCTGTCGAGCTTCCAGAGGGAATACTCGCATCTTGAACGTGCTGCTGTCCACCCATTCCAATAGCGCCGGGTCTTTCATTTTGTGCACGATTTTTTCGAACGTGTTTCTGGCATGCTGACGTTCTGCCATGCCGCCTTCCATCAATTTCCCATTGACGTACATCGCCAATCGTGACAACGACGCATCCGGCGGCAACGGAAAATGGAATGTGCCTTCCAATCTTCTGTGTGTGTGATTGAAGTACGTTTGATCGATGGTCGTGCGAGCAAACCCATCTTCGATATGCACGTCGACGTGATACTTCCGCAAACTCAGCTTCATTTCCTGCCCGTTGGGATCGATCGAAATAATCGAACCACCCGCATGCTTACTGACAGGCACCAGTGCACCTGCCGCAGCGATCATCAGATCTCGCGTCCACGAAAGATGCTCAGACGCTCGCTGCGCCGCCACAACTTCCACTGGCTTTCTACCTTCCGCCTTCCGCTTTGCTCCCAACCGCTGACCGGATTCTACAACCTCGGCAACATCAGAGACTTTGACCTTGCCCTGAGTCACCAGAACTTCGGTTTCGTCATCGGATGCATCGACAGAAAACTTCGTTCCCAATGCCGTCACTGCTCTCGTTGGCGTGACGACTTCAAACAGTTCCCTGTGATGGTCGTCGTCGAATTGAGGCACCACTTCAACAAAGACTTCTCCCTGTTTAACGTTGACTCTGCGTGACGTCGCAACCTGTACCTCAGAAGATTCGTTCACGTACAACACCGAACCATCGGGCAAATGAACTCGTCGTCGCTCTCGCGTCCCCGTTCGAATCACGTCACCCACAGCAACGCGCTCCGCCGGAACGCCCACTGTCCGCTCCCCACTCTCAGCTGTCGATGCCGTCATCCAGTGACGACGAATGGAAGCCACGTTTTCCTGCTGCAACTTCCGTTTTTCTGTCCGAGCTGTTTCGTATCGGATCGCTTGTCCTGAAGTCCAAAACATCACGGTGATGAGACTCATAACAGAAACCGTCAGAGCGGCGACGGCCCCGCGCGAAGTCCGGTTTCGCGGGGCACCCTGTCGACCGCCTGACGTTAACGTGGCAACCTGAACCACCGCGGAACGCTGTGAGCTACCAAATTGGTGAGAAACCGGAGCGTTGATGAGCTCACGCGTTGCGGATGTAATACGGTCCATCCTTTCGGCATCAATGGCGTCATCGGCGGTTGCGAATTGCTCGATGTCCGCATCCTGCAATTTGGGCGGGGCGAGCGTTTCGTTCAGCAGGTTTTGTAATGAGTGTTTGGTCATTATGTTCTCCCGTGAGAAGCGACCGCTAGAGTGGCAACACAGGCTTGCAGCCTATGTCGCCCCTCCGGGGCTTGTGTTGTTGTTCCTTTTAACCCCGGGCTCACGCCCGGGGCTAACCGAATGTCGTCCCGATGGGACTGAATCGCAGGTGTGTGGTCGAGGTGCCCAGGCGTTGGTGTTTCGTTATGGATTTTCCGGGACATCGTGTCCTCGTCTTGCCAACTCTGTTTTGATGCGGTCCATCGCTCGCTTTCGGTAGACGCGCACCGTTGACGCTGGTACTCCCAATTCATCGCCAAGCAACTGACTGGAAGCCACGCCATCCTTCGCTGCTGCATCTGCCATCACGATGTACCGTTGTTTTTCAGAGAGGTCAGCGACCACTTCTCGAAGATCCAGTTGAACGTTCGTTGGTGATGCCCGCGTTGTATCAGTTACTATCCGATCGCCGCGTTCCGCATGTCCGTTGTCCGATCCATCGGCAATTCCCAGCAACCCTGCGGTTCCTCCAACTTCCATCATCCGGGCTTTTTGCCAACCGTGCTTGAGCGCATCTTTGGCCGCGTTTTCTGTGATGCGAAAGAACCAAACTTTCAACGAAGCTCTGCTCGCATCGAACCGCGTTCGATTCTTCCACAGCCGAAACAGACCGATCGACATCGCATCTTCAACATCTGTTTCTCGCAACACTCCGCAATACCGTTGAGACAAAATGCGGAAGATCATCGGTCCGAAGGTGCGCAGAATTTCGTCCAGCACCTGCTCGTCATTTTCGAGCAACCGCTGTCCCAGGTCCGCCTGTTCAGTCATCTGCATTCGGTCGCGCCCGGCTGTGGGCCGATGATTCGGCCGGGTTTCTCAAGCGTTTTTCCGTTTCCGCCAGTATATACGCGGACGCGTTACAGCCGGTGAGGATTTGCAGCTGACGTGGTGCCAGCATGGACTTGCCGGGCCAGCTGCGACGATATCCACCAGCGGCCGGAGCGAGTAATTTTTGACTCCGCGGTGACAGTCGAAAACTCCTGTCCTCACCATGAGCGAGGTAGCGCATACATTGCCAGCGAAAATCGTGCTGGGCAAATTCGTCCGTTTTGCGTTTAACATGAGAAGCAAATCTGATCAACAGGGCTTCGATTCGAGCAAAAATCTCGCTCCACTCTCGACCTCTGGCTTCGGAATGATTCCATCGATACAATGAAGAACTATGAGTACTGCGCCACGATTTATTCCACACTATACTATCGCCGACTATCAACAATGGGACGGCGATTGGGAATTGATTGATGGTGTTCCCGTAGCGATGACGCCGTCGCCTTTCGGGCCGCATGAACGAGTGATCAGTCGACTGTCTGGAATTCTCGCGGAACAACTCCGCAAAAACGCTGGCTGTGATTGTGAAATCTATACCAACCTGGATTGGATCATCAGCGACGACACTGTGATTCGCCCTGACCTCATGATTGTCTGCGGCGAACAACCAATGAAGCACCTGGAACGCGCACCATCTCTAATGGTCGAAGTTCTTTCAGACTCGACTCGGAATTCAGACCTGAGTGCCAAGCAGCAGTTGGCTCAGCAACAAAATGTCGGTTCCTATTTCGCGATCGATCCGAATGAACGAACGATTCAATTGTCCGGAGGTAACACATGGAAGCCAGTCGCAATCGACGAACCCTGCGAAGTGCGGCTCCACGATCGGTGCGAGGTTCGCTTTCCGCCAGGTGATCTTTTCGACTGAGAACCAACGATCCACCGCTGACAGGCTCGAAGGACCGCACTGATCATGCAACAACAAGCCAGTATCGAAATTGATCGACCGATCGACGACGTGTTCGAATACACAAACAACAACGTGGCAGAATGGAGCCTGACCGTTGTCGAAGACATTCCGGTCGAAACAATGCCCGACGGCGGAGTGGGATCCACGTTTCGCTGCGTGACTCAAAACCAGGGAAACAAAATGGAATTCGCCGGCACAGTCACAAAGTGGGAACGCCCGACACTTTCTGCCATTCACCTCGAAGGCCAGATGTTCGACATCGACGCGCTGTACACCTTCGAAGATCTGGGCGACCGGACTCGCGTCACGCAGGTGTCCGTCGTTCAACCGAAATCACTGATCACAAGAGTCTTGTTCTTTGTCGCCGGAAAACTCTTCAGCAAAGCCGGGTGTGAGGCTGCCAGAAAAGAACTGGTTAATCTGAAAGAGAAGCTGGAGGCCGCTCAATAACACGAGCACGCAACTGGTGGCAAACGTCCGCCAAATACGACGACATCACAACGTCCGACAAAGACAAAAGCGTACCGTCGTCCAACGTAACGGACAGTCGGCGTCGAGCTTGATTGATGGACGTGATGGAATCCCACGGCACACATTGGTCCAGCACCTGCAGATGTGATTCGTTCATCACAACGACCATCTGACCGATTCGCGGTATCCGCCGCATCCATCCGATCAGTGGTGCAGCGCCGTAGAACACGAACACCAGTCCAACGATCCAGCGTTGCGGTGACGGTGACACCACCAACAGACCAAACAGACCGGTGGTAAACAGGGTCGTCCCAATCACTCCAACCATCACGGAAAACCGATCAATGGTAATTCGAAACAGTCGTTTGCGAGCGGCGCGAACCTTCTTTGTGACCTTACTCTTCGACATTCCAGCACAGTTCTGACTTCAGTGGTGCAAATACACTTGCATGAATTCAACCACTACGAAGCGCCGCTACAAACGGATCAAACAGCTTCAAAAACAAACACCAAACCAATCCCTCATTCCCCAACCTCGGCGCATTCCCGGCCCCACACAGAAACCCATCACTCAACGCCATGGCCTGCCGGGGCCTCCCGGTCACATGTTGGTTTTGGTGTCGCCGCCTGAGCCGCCGGCGACTTTTTGGAGGGCGGCGCTGATTTGTTTGTCGTAGCCGTGGTCTCGGCTGTAGATGCGGAAGATGATGAAACTGGTGGGCAGGCTGCGGAAGAGTTCGTCGTCGTCGAGTTCGTGAGATTCGCCGCTGGCGGGATCGAACCAGAAGTTCTGTTTGCCGGAAGGCTTGCGAGCACTGGGGCGGTGGTAATGTTTGGCCACGTCGACTCGGAGTGCGATGTCTTTTAGTTCGGCAGGAAGAAATTCGCGGACGCGGCGTTCGACGAGATCCGGTTCTGAAAAGATCGTTGTGCTTTCTGCCTGACCGGTGTGGAAATGCATCGTGCGCTCGCTGGCCATGCGCCACATTTCGTCCCGATTGACGATCGCACGCCAGTGTTGGCCGAGCTCTCTGGTTTCCGGATCGTCGCTGTCGGCCCAGCGCAGGACATCGACGAGAAAGGATGTTTCGGTGAGTCCCTGATAGGCGGAAAGATGTTCGAGCGGGTTGCCGGGGAAGAGTCGCTTCATGGTTTCGGCGAAGTAGTCTTCCAGAGCGATGTCGATACCGCGAACTGTTCGATGAAAGTAAATCGTGCGGAACAGATTAGCTCGCGTTTCGATGAAGTTGATGAGCGTCGGCAAACCGCGGGCATGGATCGTGAGCCCGTTGGAAGCGAAAAACGTGTAGTGGATCAATCGTGAAATATCGAAAGCTTTGGTGTTGTAGCCCGACATGTAGGCATCACGGAGAACAAAGTCCATGTTGTCGACAGTGTAGATCCCACTGAAGAGAGACCGCAGTTTTCTGAGCCAGTCCGGATGACCGTCTTCGTCTTCGGGCCTGCCGCTGGGACGACGAATGAGCCATGCGACCTGTTTGGCATCGAGTTCTTCGAGTGGTTGCAAATGGCCGTTAGGATTTCGACGAATACGGCGGATGATGTCGCCGAGTTCGTGTTCGATGATGTGACCGCCGATGTCTTCGTGCGTGAGATCGTATTGATCCAAATAATGGTCATCGAAGAAATGCCCGAACGGCCCGTGCCCGACATCATGCAGCAGGCCGGCGATTCGAACGAGACTTTCGACGTAGGCTTTGGAAGGAACGTTGCGGCAAACGCCAGCCAGTGATTCGTACCAGGCAGACACCGTAACACTGCCAAGGTGCATGACGCCAAGGACGTGCTGAAAACGCATGTGTTCAGCCGATGGAAACACCCACCAGGCGGTCTGCAGCTGGTGAATCTGACGCATCCGCTGCACCCACGGATGATCGATTAGTTCCTGCTCGGCCGCTTCGTCGTCCGGAAGTCCAGCTCGGGAAATGAACGGGATGTAGCCATGAATCGGATCGTGAGACAGACTTTCTGTCGTGAAGTCGCGGGGCATGTCGAACCTGTTGAGTGAGAAGATCGCGCGGAACCAGGGGCGCAGATAGTGCATCGTAGAGTACGCTCGGGCGTACCGAACAGATCAATCGTCGACTTTCCTGCCGCATCGGTGCCGAACATAACATCAACTGCAACGTTACGCGGAACGTAGCGTGAACGGGTGTGGTAGCAGATTGTTGCATTTGAAATGGGTGGCCGGGGTTGGACTGAGCACGCGAAGGAACCCCGGGGTTTCGCTCGTACCTCGCTCCAACCCCGGCCACCTTCTGCAACTTCGCAACTTCGCAACTTTCTGCTACCGCACCCGAGTGAACTACTCTTTGTCACCCAGCATCTGAGCCAGACGTGTGTTGAGTTCTTCGCCAATGCCGTTCAGTGAAACGACCTTGCCTTCTTTGTCGACAAGAATCGCCATCGGAATGCCGCCGATTCCATAGTAAGTGGCGAGAGGATTACCCCAGCCGCGTTCGCTTTCCTTTTGGCTCATCAGGTTCACCCAGGAAATCCCTTCTGATTCAATACACTTCTGGTAGTCAGCTTTGGTTTTGTCGAGTGAAATCCCAACGATTGCAAAACCTTTGTCGCCGTACTTTTCCAGCTGTGCTTTCATGTTCGGAATTTCCGCGCGACACGGGCCGCACCAGCTGGCCCAAAAATCGACGAGGACAACTTTGCCACGGTAGGCCGACCAGTCGAACTCTTCGCCTTCGACCGTTGTGCCTTTGAGCTCAAAGAACTTTCCAGGAAGGTTCAGACGGCGGGCCGTGCCTTCGTAACGCGCAATTTGTGGAGCCAATCGTGGATCGCCAACCTTCTTCATTTCTGCCACCAACCGCGTGAAGATCGGAGCCGCCAGGTGAGGAACGGTAGACATTTCCAGAGCATCACCGAGTCCCGTCGCCACGCCAAAACTGGTCCGGTCCAGACCGAAACGGTCCATGTACGTCAGCAAGTCTTTGATGAGCTGATCCTGCGCGGCTTCGTCCAGACGGAAAAAACCTGGCGTTGCAGATTCCAGCCGATAGCCAGTCACCAGCCGAACGATGTCTTTTCGCTTGTCGTTGCCGAGAGCCGTGACCATTTCTGCCAGCTTCTTTTTGGCCACCGCATCAACCTGAGACAGATTTTGATAGGCCTGGAATCGTTCTTCGATCGAACGAATCTGCACCGCTTGGTCTTCGGATTTCAACGCGTCGATCTTGTCGCAGCCCGCCAAAATCGCGGCGATCTGTGTCTTGAAGAAAGCGATCGATCCTTCGCGGGTCTTCATGCCTTCGGGGCGTTCCGCACCCTGAATCTTTTCCATGAAGGCGAAAATTTCTTCCGCCGAGCCATCGGGAACCGGAAACAATTCCTGCTGCAGTCTGGCGATGCTGGCCGGAGAATCCAGAGGAGGTGCCGCGGCTTCATCCTGAGCGGCAACGAAGGCTGACAGAAGAACGAAGCTGCCGAGTGCCGCGAAACGGCTAACGGTGTTTCGAATCAAATGTGTCGTAAGAGATTTAGTCATCAGTTTCTTTCGGTTTCTTTATCGTTGGTCACTGCCGCGGCTTCGTAGAGCTGAGCAAGCGGGATCAGGATCTCTTCCAGTTGCCGCAGATAGTCGGCTTCCGCGTAATTCGTTTTGGTTTGTCTGAGTTTTTCCAGTTTGCCTTCGAGCTGGTCACGTGTTGTGCGTTGTTCGGGAGTCAGGCTGCGTTCAGATTCACTGCGAACAAGATGCCATCGATGGGCCAACTTGCCGTCCAACGCAGCCTTGTTTTTCACATTGTCTTTAATACGCACGCCTTCGAAAACTTCGGCGCGAGTTCCTTTGCCGTCACCACTGTCATCGAGCAGCGAATGCTCAGTCGCCAGTCGGCCGTCCGATTTGTAGAACTCCTCCGTTCGGTTTGATGCGTATAACCATGCTTCCAGCAAGGAAGTCTGACCATCTCGATCGATATCGGCGTCCAGGTTACCAACAGCGTCAGCGATATAACCGCCGAACCGCGTAAACTGAATTTCACTGCCGTCCTTGGTTCCGGTCATGACGATTCTGTTGGGGCCGCTCAGCGCATTAATGAAGGGCGCGCTGCACGATGAGCCATTAATGACTGCAACGGGACGCTGTGAACCGGCTAACATTTCCGCGGCAGCCGGTGCAGAAAGGTCGGGCCCACGAAGATTGAAACGCGGTGTGCGACCGTCAAAAGTGCCGTGACCAATCAGAATCAGCCACAGTGGTTCTGCAGATGGCGTCTGAATGGCCTGAGCAACTTTCTGCTGCAACTGCACTAAATCGTCTCCGCGTTCAGTGCGCCCCACGATTTCGAAAGCGGCACCGCCACGAGCTGCCGCCGCTTTCCACTGATCAGCCCAACGGTTGAACGTTTGCCCGTATTCCGGTGTACCTTCCGCGCCAACGACAACGAGAACATGCTGCTGATCGGCTGCGGCAACCGAAGCCATCAATAGCAGCGCGATACCCAGCAGCATTCGCACAGTCATGAAAAATTCATCATTGATCATCAGCAAACCTATGGCATTCCGTTTCTACGTCGAACGGTCCAGTCTGTCACAAAACATCCTACCGCAATGACGAACACCCACCACTGATGCCAGATTGGATCGAGTTCCACATCCACCAGCGGTGCGTCTTTGCGAGACAAATCGGTGACAAAGGAATCAAGGTCGTCGAGCGACACGATACGGCCGCCGGTTGCTTCCGCGACACTGCTTAGAAATCGTCTATTGACGTTGACTGATGCCATTTCTTCCTGATCAGGCTGACTGGCCCAGCCAACATTGCCCGCGAGTTCTTCTGGCTCCTGATCCGCTTCGTTAACTGTTGCCGTCACTTCCGCTGTGTAGGCGCCTGCATCGACAGCTGACATGACGACTTCAAACTGCCCGATTTTTTCTTCCGATGGTTCGCCGGCAACCGTGACCTTTTCGCCATTCGGCTTCGTCACCACAAAACGCACATCGGCGTCTTCTCGCACTTCGAAATCTCGCCCTTTCAAATCCGTCACCAATCGAACCGTGCCCAAACCCAATGTTGGTTCGGGAACAACAGCCACTTCGAGTCGTCTGGGAACATCACCAACTAACCAACGAACCATCTGCCGACACGCGCGAGCGTGATCGTTGAGATCTTCTGCCGGTTTTTCACCCGGTGCGACCGGACCAGAATCTGGTGCCATCGCCTCCAGTGCGAAATCCTTCAGCCGACGTCGTCCTTCGTTCATTCGCCAACGCCAGAAATCTCCAATGCACAACGCCGCCGAGCGGCCTCGGCCAAATCGCTGAGTCACCAGGGCCGGATATTCGTTGCCGGATGCATCCGCAACTTTCGCCATCACGATGGCACCGGGTCGGTAGCTTCGCGTCGGATTCAAGGTCACAAACCCCGGCATGTGGCCAATGCGTTCGCGTTCTGCTTCTTCGTCAGACCGCAATCGCACCCACGGCTGCAACCAGCCTTCGCGACTCAGACTCAGCGAAACGGTGCCTTCTGGTCCAGGAATCTCACTGTTTAGATCAATCGGCAACAATTCGCCCACCGGCGTGCGATCGTATTCGCCCTGCCGAAACGACTCCTGCCCGCCCATCATCAAAAACCCGCCGCCTCGCTTTGAAACGAATTCGTAGATCAACTGCAGCTGGTCGGCTGTAAAGAAACCGGCTTCGATGTCATCCAATATGACGGCATCATAAGCAAACAGTTCATCCGCCGATTCAGGGAAACCACCTTCGAGTTCGGTGTCGTCTTTCGTGCCGAGTCGCACCAGTACCGGCTCGTCAAACTCTTCGGCCAGTTCCTGTTCTGTTTCGTCGAAGCCACGGAAAAGCGAATTCGAACTTTCGCCTTCACGGCCACGAAAATCGAATTTGGCTTCCTTCTTCGCAATCCGCAGCAAGCCGACAAGTTCCGTCTGCGGGTCCGTCTCAACAGCTCGCCGCAGAAATTTGAACTCCCAGTTTGGTCGACCAGAGACGTACAGTACGCGGCGTTTTTCACTGCCACGATCAACGGCTATGAGTCGTTCGTTATTGACGGTCGTTGCTTCAGATTCGATCGGCTGACCGTCGTCGCCAAGTAGTTCGGCCTTCACTTTGTAGAAGACAGTACCACCGGTTTCCGGTCGAGCTTCAAAGCGAACGGCCGATTCTTCGCCAACAAGCTGTGTCTTCGTTTCCAGCGGCGTCCCTTCTGCATCCATGAGAGTGAGCTGAATGCTCTTGCCGTCAGCATTGTTGTGTTGCGTTTGCACCTGAATCGTCACAGGAGCGTCGTCGAAGGCCGTTTGATTCACAGTTACTGCGCCGATGGCGACGTCGATCGCATCGTTGTCTTCCTCTGCCACAACGGGATAGACCGGCGCCAGAGTTTTCAACGCGTCGAGTGAAGAAAAATCGTCTGTCGCATTCCCATCCGACAACAGCACGATGCCCGCA
>CAYZYB010000028.1:0-14835 GCA_964481505.1 uncultured Planctomycetaceae bacterium
ATGTGCGCCTGCACGTTGGGTTGATGCGCAGGCATTTCGGTTTGATCGCTGTCGTGTTAGCGACAATCGGCGCAGCTGCGTTTTGGCCGTTGCCAGCAGAAAAGGTTAAGGCTGCTGATGAGCTGTATTCGGGAAGCAACGGCTCGATAAATCTTGAGCTGCCAACCTTCAGGGGACCGACGAACTCGAACGCCACACGAGCTCCATCAGCAGCACATAATCCATCGAGCCTTCCTGTCTACAGAGGACCAGGCGCCGGTGTTCCGTCACAATACGGACGTCCGAGCACATACTCTAAGATCCAGATCATTCCTGGAAGAAACCAACAAAAAGGGCAGATGCCTCCGACGAGTTTCGGGAGGCCGCCGACGGAGCCGCTGCCGTTTTCGCCAACGCGCAGTGGTAAAGCAGAACCATTAGGGCGCGTGAATCCGTCGCCGCAGGATCCATCCTTTGGAAGCGATGTTTCTTTGGCAAACCCTGGCGGGATGCACCTTGGAATCCCATCGCATGTCTCCAATGCGCCGTCAGAACATGCCAAGGCTTCGAGGCCTCAGCGCCCCACCCACCAATTCGGCGGCGGCAATCTGCCATCAATCATGCCGAATACGACACACCGACTCGCGCAACGGTTAGAGCAATATCGCTACAAGCCTCGTTCAAGTGCAGACGAAAATTCGATTCCACTGCCTCAGCTTGAAATCGATGCCGCCGAGTTCGACTTGAGTGCCGGGAGTGCGCAGAACAACACTGGTACCAATGAGCTGTCGAACGGCATAGTTCCGGATAACGGAACACCACAGGCTATGACGTCTGGTGACGAGACTGAAGCGTGGAGTGTGCTGCCTGACCCGAAGTATATGAAGAACGCTCCCGTGACCTTAGCCCAGTCCGGCAAACGCGAACGACGGCCTGAGCCAGCGGTAACTCCGGCCGTACCATCTTTCAGACGAGAAGGGACCCCACCGGTGCCTTCCCCATCGCGAGCGGCCGATTCTCTGCAGCGGATGTTGGATTTGCAGGAGTCGTACACGGGAACTCCGGTTCCACAAGACCCCGCAAGTTTGCCACCAGCTGCAGCCACACAACAGGATTCGCCCAAACTCAATTTTGAACTGCAACCGGAACCGAGCGATCGGGAAGCGGCGACTCATTCTTTTCCAAACAATTCGTCTTCCGGTATCGCACCACGACCGCAAGGCAAAAGAGATCCTGTCTCTGAGTTCGAACCGTTTCGGCTACCAGAAGATCTCCAGTCGCCTGCCCCGAATCCGCGCGAGGAGTTGGCGCCACAACTGCCTGCGGTTGAGAAAAAATCGAACACTCCTTCAGCGGGGGCTGAGGTTGCTCCAGATCGCTTTTCGATAGCCCCTCAGGATACCCCGCCGATTCCGTCGAACCACCAGAGCAATCAGGTGCCGCAACGGCAATTCTATTCCGCACCGATTCCACAATCGCCAATTCCTCAAGCGCCGATCTATCAGTCTCCAGCCTACTCGCCTCCTGTTCTTCAACTGCCGCCGCCACCTGTACAGCAGCCAGTCTATGGCGTGCAAAACGCTCCGCCCATAATTTCGCCGCCGGTGCTGTCACAGCCAGCGACGGGATATCCAGGACATTTGCCAGGTGGGCATTCGATCGGTGGAAGCTATCCGGGCACATCCGGTTTTCGTGCGACAGTTGAAAGCGACGCTCCGGCTTGGCTGTCGCCTTACCAGCAGCGAGCGAGTGTCGCCGATTCGACCAGTATCGTTGAGGCCGTTCGGAATCTGCCAATGCTTCCACAGGGATTCACACCATGGTGGGATGCCAGTGTTCGTCAGAGCACGGGGCCAGGCGGAACATCAATTCCGGTTGACGTGGGCACTTTGCTGCAGGACGCAATGCTGCATTCTCCACAGGTGACTGCCATTAAAGCAGAGCCTGAGGTTCAATACCGTGTGATTACGCAGGAAGAAGCAAAGTTCGACTGGACGGCGTTTCTGGAAACGACCTACGACGACTTCAACGATCCGGTCGGCAACACTTTGACGACCGCAGATGGTTCCGACCGGCTGCTGACTCGCAGACTGCGTGCTTCCGGCGGTCTTCGACGCAGAAACATTCACGGTGGTGAATTCCGAATCGCTCAGGACATTGGACACGAAAATCAGTCGTCAACATTCTTTGTCCCCAATAACCAGGGCACGACGCGTCTGGAACTCAGCTATCGTCAGCCTCTGCTGGATGGCCTGGGGGAAGCCTACAACCGAAGTGAAATCATCCTGGCCAGTATTGCGGCAAACTCGTCAGAAGACGAAGTGGCCACAGCTCTGCAGGATCATCTGATCGAAGTCACTGACGCCTATTGGGCACTGTACCGCTCACGGGCAGAGTTCTTTCAGCGTCAGAAGCTGCTTCAATCTGCCAGAAACGTTCTTGCTCGGCTCCGAGGTCGCAGCCAGGTCGACACCATTCCGCGACAGGTCCTGCGAGCGAATGCAGCAGTCGCGCGAGCTCAAACCCGAATTCAGCGGACGCTGGCCAGAGTGGAAGACGCGGAATCGCAGTTGCGTCTGCTGGTGAATTCGCCCGGCATGCTGACAGGCGGACCTGTTGAAGTGCTTCCTCAGGAATCACCAAACATGGTTACAGAAACCGCCGATCTACAAAGCGTTCTGCACGCTGCTCTTGTGAATCGGCCTGACATTTCTGAAGCCATTCGTAAGATGCGAGCCTCAACGGTGCGACTTGGTGTCAGCAAACAGGAACTCCTGCCACGGCTGGACCTGCTGGTGGAAACGTATGTCTCCGATTTGGCAGGCAATTCCGATGTTGGCAGAGCGTTCGGTGGACAGTTTAGCGACAACCGTCCGGGTTACAGCGTCGGTCTGGAGCTGGAGATTCCGCTCGAGAACAGAGCCGCCATTGCCAAACTGGAACAGCGTCAATGGGAATTGAAACGTTCGATCAACGTCTTCCGGGCAACCGTAGAACGTTCTCTTACAGACACCGAAGTGGCGCGTCGGGAGGTTGCGACGGCCTATTCAGAAATTGTCAGTCGTTATCATTCGATGATGGCGGCCGAACAGGAGTCGCGATACCTCGCTGACCGGTTTACCGTCCTGCCCGCATCAGAAGATTCCGCAACACTGCTGCTGGAAGACCTTCTGGATTCCTTCGAACGTTTGGCTGATGAAGAGTCGTCTTTCGTTCAGGCTCAGGTGGACCACGCCATCGCTTTGGTTAAGCTGAAGAAAGAAATGGGCGTGCTTCTCAGATCACGTCATGCTCGTCCGGAACTCGGGCACACCGAACAACAGTTTATGGATCAACGATTGCAGACCTCAGCGTCTCGAAGACCAGGCGGTCAAGCGCCGTCATCTGCGAACGTTGCCAGTCAATCCGTGCCACAACAACAGCCACGAACTTCACCCACCCGCGTCGTCGGCCATCAACTCGGCGGGCCAC
The DNA here is from genome assembly GCA_964481505.1 of uncultured Planctomycetaceae bacterium. Classification (GTDB taxonomy): domain Bacteria; phylum Planctomycetota; class Planctomycetia; order Planctomycetales; family Planctomycetaceae; genus Fuerstiella. The sequence continues at coordinate 3,451 of CAYZYB010000028.1, forward strand.
CCGTTGCTGCCTACACCACCACATGGTCTCGTCAGCCGCCCTCGGAACCTGCTCCGCAAAGTCGCCCGCAGCAATTTCAGCAGCAGCCAATACCGGCGTACGGAAACGGCTATCGCGCGCCGTAGCGGGCGAGCGACGGCAACTGCCGGGAGATGGTGAGATGGCCGCGAACATAGCTGAGCAGCGACGAGGTCGACTGGTTGATCCGGCAACGCTGATCCCGCATATCCGCGAACTGTCTGCTTCTTTGGCGACCTGCGATTCAGCGCAGTTGCATGCCGAAGCTGTTAGCATCCGCAGTGCCATTGGCTCCGGTTCAGAAATGACCTCTCCCGATGTGCTGGTTGCCGGGATTTCTCTGGCGGTCGAAGCTCTTCGGCGAGCGTTGGGGATCAGCCTCTACGACGTGCAGTTGACCGCCGTCATTCAACTGGCGCAGGGACGTATCGCTCAGATGCAAACGGGCGAAGGGAAAACGTTCTCTGCCATCGCCACCGCCGCTCATCTTGCTCTTGCCGGGCAGGGCGTTCACGTGATGACGCCCAATAGCTATCTCGCAGAACGTGACTCCGAGACCGCCGCAACCGTCCTCAAAGAACTCAACATGACTGTCGGTATGACGCCCGAACAGGGAGAGACGGTCGACAAGCGTGCGGCCTACGATTGCGATGTGACATACGGCACCGGACACGAATTTGGGTTCGACTATCTCCGCGATCAAATCACGCTGCGTCAGGAAGCTGCGGCGACACTGGGGACGCGACTTCTTCAGGATCTGTTTGCCGATGGTCCGGGACAACGTACCACGATGCAGCGAGGACTGGTGTATGCCATCGTGGATGAAGCCGACAGCGTGCTGATCGACGATGCCGGTTCGCCACTGGTACTAAGCATGGCCGCTCCAGGCGAAGCTCTCGATCTGCGAGCTCACCAATCTGCAATGGCGGTGGCAGAAGAACTGAACGATGACGAACACTTCAAGCTGGACGAAACCGCGGGAGGCATCAGTCTGACGGCCGACGGAATGAATCGATGCTACGAAGACGACATCGAAATTCCGGCGGATGTGCTGTTACGACCATGGACGGCGTACGTTGAACAGGCATTGCGTGCGAAGTATCTGTTTCGCCGCGATGTGCATTTTGTAGTTCTGGAAGATGAAGTCCGAATCGTTGACGAAACCACCGGTCGTATCTTCGAAGACCGATCCTGGCAGGACGGACTTCATCAGGCCATTGAAGTGCGCGAAGGCCTGAAAGTGACACCGGAAAAGGAATCTTTGGCGCGAATCACGCGGCAGCGTTTTTTTCGGCTGTATCAGAATCTATGCGGCATGACGGGGACCGCCACCGGTTGCGAACAGGAACTACGCCACGTTTACCGTAGTGAAGTGTCCGAAATCATGCTGCGTTTGCCGTCGCAACGTGTGGTTCATCCGGCTCGTTATTTTGCGACACTGGCCCACAAGCATGCCGCGATTGTCGCGGAGATCGACCGTATTCACCAAAGAGGGCAACCTGTCCTGGTGGGAACGCAGTCGATCGATGACAGCATCGCCATTGCGACGCGGTTGGACGATGTTAACCTACCCTATCAGCTTCTCAACGGACTACAAACCGCCGAAGAGGCGAGCGTGATTGCTCAGGCCGGACAGGCAAGTGCGATCACAATCTCGACAAATCTCGCAGGCCGAGGCACCGACATTTCGGTTCCAAAACCTGTGCTTGAAGCTGGTGGCCTGCATGTGATTGTTGCCGAGTGTCAATTGTCCGGCCGCATGGACCGACAGCTGATAGGCCGCTGTGCTCGCCAGGGAAATCCAGGAGCGGCGCAGGCCTTTGTGTCGGCAGAAGACCCGCTGCTGATTCGCTTTGGACGATGGTTATCAAATGCCATTATTCGAGAATCGGATAGTAGCGGCGAAGCCCACGCTGATTTCTCAAAGCCTCTCACCCGCCTGCAACGTGCCGCAGAGAAGCAGCAATTCCTGGCGCGAGCCGAACTGTTAAAACAGGACATCTCAAGAGACTCACTGTTTGGCAATGCCGACAACGGACGGTAACGGTGCCAGTTCGGCATTCCTCGGGCCGGTAGGAACCCGTCCTGCTGTTACTAAGTCTTCCAGTGGTTGATCGTGTCGTGTGCCGTCGGCCGGCTGATCAACAACAGCAGCCAGAGTTCCCTGTTCTCGGCAGTTGTCCATGCGAGCCTTGATGGAAGTGTGTTCGGAATCCTCCGGAGTTTTCGACATTCCGGCTGCCACCAGATTCAGGTCAACATAGGCCAGCGTCGTCAGCAAAGCTTCTTCATCAAGAATGGCGATACTCTTGAAGCGACCTTCAAAAAATGTGCCTTTACAGCCGTCTTCCTTGTTGGCCATGCGTGCCCGCGGTTCCTTCAGGCACTTCATGAACCAGCCCAGAGAATTCAGGCGTTTGCGAGTTTCCGCAACCCACTTCACATTCTTCAGCTGAAGCTTCACCCACGCCTCAGAAACCTCAAGCGGTTCACAATCTTTGCCACGCGGCGGAAACAACTTCCCCCACGGACGAACAACGTCCTCGTCCGACCAACCGTCCACCACGCCATCGTTCAGTTTCAGAACCACATGCAGGTGATTATCCAACACCGCATATCCGGCCACATCAAGGGCAAAAATGTCCGCCAGCTCTTTCAGGCGGTTCTCAATCCACTACTTCTGATGTCACCGGCGGCTAGCGCCTTTCCGCTCAAAGATTACGGGACAAGGCCTTAGAAGTAATTGGCTGAACAGGCCAGTCACAAAAAATTACGAAAATCTGAGATCGGTCGGAAGATCCTGACATCATGCACGTTTCCGTGACGCTGGACCACAACGGTACCGGAATAGACTGTCGAGGACGGAAAATGATCAGAAAACTGGACTCAACGGAAACAGAATGCCCCAGAAACATTCGAAATTCTGTGAGCAGGCCTACCAATAGCCGATCGCACTATCCTTCCCAGACGCAACAGCCCAAAGAATGCTGCTGCCTTCCGGCTTTGTCTTGTGACCAATATCGTGCAATCTTTGATTTTGGCCGTGCTTACCATTACTTTTCTGTGCATGGTTGCGGGCAATACATCAACAATAGAAGCCGACTTCGTCTCGGGAAGTGGACAGGCGTTCAGTGCACTGTACAACGAGCACGCCGCTCCGGTGCTGGCGTTTCTGGTTGGCCGGCTCAAAGATCGCGCTTCAGCAGAAGACTGTCTGCAGGAGACATGGACCAAAGTTTGGCGGTCACGGCATCAGTACGAGCCCGGTTCCAACTTTCGAGCGTGGCTGTTTCGAGTGGCGAATACCGTGAAGCTTGACCACCAGCGAAAACAGGCTCGTCGCCCAACGACGGAGCTACTTGAAGGCGATGGTGTCGACAAGGTTCGGCGTACAGATGGGGTGCGCAGCGACGAACTGGACGCACTGCGAGAATGTCTTCAGGAACAGGGTGGAGATTTTGTGGATGTGTTCCGCCGAGTGAAAGTCGATGACGAAAGCCCGGTCGATGTCGCCAACGAACTTGGCGTTGCTCGAGGCACGGTTGATAGTCGTGTGAACCGGGCAAAAAAAATTATTGCCTCCTGCGTCGAAGGGAAGCTGGCATGACCGTGCAAATTCTCGCAATGCCAGACAGCCACAATGATCGAGTGACATGGCTCGAACAACAACTATGCGGTGTCCAGTTGGCCGATCTGATCGATGAGCTGTACGTCGTGCAGGATGTTGCTGATGATGGTTCTGCAGAACAAACGCTCGACGCCCTCTTGCCGCCAGATCAACTGGCTCAGGTTGTTCGTTCCGGGCTGGCAACACTTAGTGAAACGCAACTGCTAAGTTTGCTGCGGAATCCTTCCAGTCTTTTGGAATTGCAGGAAAAACTTTTGTATTCCAATGGTGACCGCTGGCAGGTTGCCGGTGACGATGAGTTTCAAAGTTCGATCGAACGAGTTGCCGAAAGACTCACTGGTGAGATTTCCGCCACTCAGGCGGTGAAATCGCCCACTTCATCGGCACGCAGAATGGTGATGGCGGTATCAACAATTGCCGCAGTGCTGCTGTTCGGTGTTCTGCTGAAATTTCAGTTTCCCGGCAAACCCGATCGAATGCTGAATCGCCCAGTTGTTGACTCACAGAACGTCGAAGCCACGGAGTACTTCCAGCGTATCGCTGACGACGGGCGAGCGTGGTTTGAAAAAGACGTCCAGTCTTCAGAACAATTACAAATGATGCTGGTTCAGGTTAGTGATGATTGCCAGCACCTGATTGATTCTGTGCCGAATGAACTGACCGACGCGCAGCGATCGTGGTTTGTCGAAAAGTGCACCAACTGGAAAAACAAACTCGACAACACACTCGCAGAACTCAACGACGGCACCATCACTTTCGAAGAAGCTCGCGAGCGATCCAACGGCATCATGCAGAAACTGGTCGACGTTTTGGAAGCAGGGCCGGTGGTGTCATTCCGGCCAAGAAGTGACTTCGGAGCCCCAAACTCACGGGTAGCAGCGGTTGCTCGCAACCGGTGTGCCGCAGGCACAAGAGTCAGCAATCAACGAAGCCTGCTGCCACTGATATCTCGAATTTCGATTCACCGAACACGATCAAGTTGCGGAGCCACGGCAGATGCCAGCCTCGGACATCTATCCGAGGTTTGTATCGCACAATCGTAGGGCCGGTGGGAAAATTTGTGTCCGGTAGGAACCGGACCTACAGCGACAATTTCTTCTCAAACCGAAATATACCGGGAAGATCCAACAGTGAGCGACGTTGTCATCCCACACCCATCGGATTTATCAAATAACAACCAATGGAAAGGACATCTGTGAAGACAAGACCATCTATCCAGTCATTCTGGCTCATACTGACGGTATTTACCCTGCCATCCTGCGAATTCGCCCAGGCCGACGAAACGTCGCCCACCAAAGAAGAACTCAACACCGAGGCAGCCGAGGCGATGAAGATTCTTCGGCGGTGCTGTTCACGGTGCCATAAGGGCGAGAGTTCGTTCTTTAATGCGGCCAGTATCAAGTCGCTGACGGATTCGTACATCGTGCCGGAGGATGTTGAGAGCAGCTACATTCTGGATGTGATGAAGTCCGGAATCATGCCTCCGCGAAATCGTCCGCAGTTGCCTCGGCCGACGCCCGAAGAATTTGAAACGCTGAGTCGCTGGGTGGAATATGGATGTGAGGAACCAGACGTCGAACTGCGGAAGCAAGTGACTCTGGAAACTGAACTTCAGAATGCATATCGATACCTGACTCAGGCCAAAGCCAGTGAACAAGCCAACATTCGATTTTTCACGCTGCGACAACTGCACAACGACCCGACGGTTGACGAATTTCAGTTGACACTGACACGGGCCGCTCTTTCCAAGACTCTAAACAGCCTCAGTTGGGAACGAGAACTCGTCATTCCCAGGGCGATCGACGCGAACGGTAACGAAATACCTGCTCGAGTCGGTGGCGAACCCAATCCTGAATTCTCGCAAGCTGTTTTGTTTGCTGTGGATATCGAAAAACTCGGTTGGACGCGTGAGCACTGGAATACGATTCTCGCCGCGTATCCGTATGCCGTGTCTTACGAAGGGCGAACGGAAAACGAAGCCCTGCACGAACTGTCTCAGAAGATTGAAAACGTACGGGGTGCTCGGGATCCGGCAATCGTTCGAGCCGACTGGTTTGTATCTGTGGCCACTCGTCCTCCCGTGTACCACGCGTTGCTGTACGAATTACAGATTCCCGAACTGCGTCACCGAACGGCTGATCCAACCAGCGCGGCCACCCCGTTGCACATGACAGACATTGATCTGGAACAGTATCTGGGTCTCGAAGTGAATGAAGGCATCATCACTGGTCGAGCCAAACGCAGTGGATTCACAGAAAGTGGTGTGTCTGGCCAGAACCGTCTGATCGAACGCCACAACATGCCTCGTGGTGGAGCCTACTGGAAAAGCTACGATTTCAAGGAAAGCAATCGCCGTTCAATTCTGACGGAATTTCCGCTGGGACCGGCCTTCAAGGGCAATCCGTACAACGCACTGGCCTTCGAACACGATGGCGGTGAAATCATCTTCAACCTGCCCAACGGGATGCAGGCGTATCTGCTGATTGATGGCGAAGGTGGACGGATCGATGCCGGCCCAATCGACGTTGTGGGTGACTCGTTGAAGACGTCAGGCAACGAACAGATCTTTGTCGGCGTGTCATGTATGGCCTGCCATCGAGACGGCATGATTCCGTCTCCCAGGGACGAAGTTCGCAAGTTCAGTGCGTTGGCGGGAAGTCAGCGAGATCTGTTGCAGGAACTTTACCCGGAACCGGAAACGCTGAATGATCTGATTCTGGAAGACTCCGAGTTCTTTCAACGATCGCTGAATCGCACACTGAAGAACTTTGTCAGCACAGACGAACTCGACGGGCTGCCCGAACCGGTCGGAGAAGTCTCTCGACGCTATTTCCTGGAACCTATGCAAATCGAAACCGTGGCTGCAGAACTGGATGTCACTGTTGAAGACCTGAAGGCCGGGCTGAAGGTAAATCGAACTCTTCAGCAGATGGGTCTTCGAGTGCTGACTCGAGAAGGAGGAGCCATCAAACGTGCTGCGTGGGAAACGGGCGAAGGAAACAACCGAACCGCACTGACCATGATGAAGGAAGTGGCCAGAGAATTCGGATACAGCCCAAGACAGTAGGTATCTGAGCCAAAGTAATACGGAACAATCTTTATTGTGAGCGGCACGGCGTTAGCCGCCGGTTCGCAGGACATCATTCTTCCCGTCGCATTACCGATGGCCAGCGACTTGTCGATCACATGAGGCGCTGCGACAACAATCAGAACTTCAAACACATCAAAAATCATGAAATACACAACCAAAAAACAAAACACCTTGATGCCAGCGGTCATCCTTCTGGCGACGCTGTTACTGCCACGAATCGGCATGGGGCAGGAACGCACCTTTCGAAAGACGCTTGCCGGACAGTTGATTGGCGTGGCCGGTGACTTGATGGATTCAGCTCAGAACGATCGAAAACTGAGGGGCCAGAAGTTTGCTTTGGGGAAGGTCACAACGACAATTCCCGACAGCAGTTTTGAACTCGCCATGATTCAGGCGTTGAAATCGTCAACCGTACTGATGCCTCATCTTTCCGATGCTTCTCAGTACTATCTGCAGGGCGAATACAACTACCTGCGGTCCGGGAATGAGAAGGGGCATAAGGGCGTTTCAGTGCTGGAAATCGTGCTGAAGATCACTGATCGGTTTGGAGTGACTCAGCAATCCGTTCGTCGAGAAGTCAACGAAACAGACGACATCGCGAAAGTGACGGGAGCCACTGTTTCCGTACCCGATACTCCCGACTTCAAGGTGCGAAACAAAGAGCTTGGTGATTCGTTTATGAAGCCGAGCTTCAACGTCGTACATGGCACTCAGATCGCGGCGAAAGGCAATGCCGGCTACACCGTCGAAATCCTGCGTCGCCGCGACGGAGGCGATGCAATGCCCATCAAGCCAATCAACAAAGGTGGCATGGCGTTCGTTGATTTGTCAGTAACGGATACGTTTGAAATTGTCCTGCGCAGCTACGACAAAACGTGTGCCTCAGTGGGGAAAGTTTCGATTGACGGGTTGAGCGTCATCAATACGTTTTCAGAAGACTCCGACTATTCCGGCTACCTGCTGGGCAAAGCCATGGCGGATTCTCCTGCGAAACACCTTGTTCCCGGCTGGATGCGAACGACAAAATCCAAGATCAGGAATGTATGGCGTTTCGCGATTAGGGAATTCGGCCAGGGAGCCGCCACGGCGATGAAGAGCAAAAGCAACCTCGGCGTGATCACTGTGCAGTTCTTTCAGGCAGCAAAACCGGGCCAATCGCTTCGAGGCCGAAAATTCGGCGAAGTCGGGCGAGGCGAACTGGCTGATGTCGATTACAAGGTCGAACCCATGCAACTTCTGGACACCGCCGAATGTACCATCAACATTCGCTACAGCGTTCCACTGCGACATTAATACGAACCTCACGGAAGTGACACGATGTCCGTCGGCTTTTTTGAGCGACAACATCGGAAACCTCCGACAGCCACGGAAATCCCGCGAGTCGAATTGAAAAACCCCAACTAATACATCGACCTTACGGAGCTCAGCGATATGCTGTCTGCTATCTGTACCCAATGAAAGGTTCACCGTGACACGCCCTACTGCCTTAGCATTGCTTTTGGTCCATCTGCTCTCCTCAGCATCGTCTGCTGTTGCTGGCGATCGGTTTGCTCTTCTGATTGGCGTAACGAAATATCGTCATGCACGCATGAACGATACTCAGCTGAAGTTTCCTGAAGATGATGCCAGCGCGGTAAGTGACCTGTTTGGCGAGTATGGGTACGAAACCAAAGTGCTGTTGGGAGCAGACGCCAAAAAGTCGGCCATTGAAGAAGCACTTAAGGAAGCTCAGTCCAAAAGTGATTCTGACGGTGCGCTGTTGATTGGTCTTTTTGGACACGGCGTTCAATACGCGGACGATGCTTACTTTGGGCCCTACGATACGTTGATTCGTGTGGTGAAAGATGCTGATGGCAAAACAATTCGTTTGCCAAATGGTCAGCCTCAACTGGAACCCGACCCAAAGTCGATGATCTCCATGAAACTGATTCTGGAAACTCTGGCAATCAGTGCTGCAGGCAACAAAATCCTGCTGGCGGATTGTTGTCGAGAAGATCCATCGGCCGCACGCGGTCGAGCATTTGGAACCAACCTGGAATCTGCGGCTTTGCCGCCCGGCACGGCCGTCTTTTTTTCCTGTTCCAAAGGAGAACGAGCATACGAACACGACGAATGGGGGCATGGAGCTTTCACGAAAGCGTTTCTGGATGAAACTAGAAGCCAGGTAGAACAGAAAAAACTGCGAACAAACAGCCTGTCGGGTGCCATCTATGACCGAGTGGAAACGATGGTCAGAAGCAAAGCGGGAACTCACCAAAGAATTCACTACCGCACCAACGGAACTGTCGTAGACCTGAAACTCATTGAAGACATCGGCGTCTACAAGTATTCCAAAGCGTTTTCGCAGTATCGGAACCTGAAAGGGTCCCTGATGCAAAAATACAAGAACGCCGAAGGTGATGCCAAACAACAGATTCTGGATCAGGAAAAACAGAACAAAGAAACGCTCCTGACAGCCATGAATACGGTGATCAGCAACTATCCCAACAGTCCGGGAGCTGCGTATGCGTACACGCTTGCCGCATCATCCGAAAAACTGAATGCTAAATTCGAGGACCTGGTGACAAACCCAGGAATGACTGGTTTTGCAGTTAAAGGGACACTTGAGCAGTTGCAGCAGTTGATTGATCGTTCGCCCTACGATCATGTCGTTGCTCTTGCATCGCTGGTTCAGGCCAAGCGACAATTGGTCGAAGATACTGGCAGATTCTATTCGATGGCCGATCGTGAGCAGTTTCAACAGCAGCTTAAGGAATTCAGGAACAGGTTCGGTCGAATCAAATTGCCGGAACTCCCCCCACCGCTGGACTCTGGTATCGAATTGCCGGACCTGTCTGACTGGGAGTTCGATAAGCTGGCGTCAACAGAGCTTGCTCTGCTTGGGAAGAACCTTCAGCACGTGAAAGGCAAAGATTCGTCTGGTGTCGAATTTTCACTGAAGGACTATCAGGGAAAAATCATACTGGTGGATTTCTGGGCCGACTGGTGAGGCCCCTGCCTGAAGGCATATCCATACGAGCGGTCGCTCGTCACACAGTTGAAAGACGCACCATTCGCATTGATTGGAGTCAACGACGACAGCAATCCTCTGGACGTTGAAAAGAACCGTGGGATTTCGTGGCGCAGCTTCGCGGAAGAAAAGTACGAAGGAACGATACAGAAAGAACTGGGGATACTTGGAATTCCCGTTTACCTTATTCTGGACGAAGACGGGACTGTCGTGCATGTAGGGCATAGTGCCGATCCGATTGAAACTGGAAAAGTTCACAGAGCCCTCGAAAAACGACTGGCTCGCATCGGTCACGATGTTTCGCTGGAACTTTCGAAACTGGGGCCGGTATACATTGGCGATGCACCAGAAGATGAAGAGTAAAGAGAGGTAGGAAATTGATCGGGCCGATCCAATTTGCAGTGGCAGTGGTTTCCCTTGTTGTTCTACTGTCGGAAACAACGACCGCAGCTGAAACAAATTCCAAATATGCTCTGTTGATCGGTGTGACCAACTACCGTCACGCACGCATGAATGATGCGGAACTGAAGTATCCGGAATCTGATGCCGCATCAGTCTCGAAACTACTCGAAGGGTCAGGCTACGCAACGAAACTTTTGACTGGTAAGCAGGCGACACGCTCAGCGATTACGACTGCTTTGTCAGAATGTCAGCAGCAGTCAGACGCCGACGGAGTACTCCTGATTGGCCTGTTCGGGCACGGTGTCCAATACGACAAAGACGCCTACTTTTGTCCGTATGACACATCTGTTCGTACGGTGAAGGATTCCGATGGTCGAGTCATTCGTTCACGCAACGGGTCACCGAGAATCGAACCCGATCCGACATCGATGGTTTCCCTGAACCTGCTTCTGGAGACACTGACACTCAGTGCCGCTGGTAACAAAGTGCTGCTTGCGGACTGCTGCAGAAATGACCCTTCGTCGGCCCGTGGAAGGGCCTTCGGCACAAATGTTGAAGCGGCCGCTTTGCCATTGGGAACAGCCGTCTTTCTGTCTTGTTCCAAGGGCGAACGAGCCTATGAACATGACGACTGGAAGCATGGCGCGTTTACGAAAGCGTTTCTGGATGAGTCCCGTCGATTAGTCAAACGCGGCGCCGTTCGCACCAACGAACTATCCGGGGCTGTGTATGACCGAGTTCTGGACATGGTCCGCGATAAAGCGGGAGCCGATCAGAAGATTCATTATCGAACAAATGGGACAATTGTTGATCTCCAGTTGCAAGTCCCTGAGCTCACCACGGGCGAAGACTGGCCTCGGTTTCGCGGTCCCAACGGCAGTGGTTTGGCCGCGACAGCCGTACCCCTTGAATTTGGGTTTGATCAGCATCTGGCCTGGAAAGTGAAACTGCCAGGCCCTGGAGCTTCCAGTCCCATCGTTGTGGGTGATCGAGTGGTCGTGACGTGCTTTTCCGGCTACGGAACAGAACCATCGCGACCACGATTCGGGCGTGCCGCACAGGAAGCAAAAGAGCAGGAAGCTGAAAAGCCTGAGCAGCAGCCAGAGGATCTCAGACGCCACATTGTCTGTGTCAATCGATATTCAGGCACGATTGAATGGACGCGAAGTTTTGAACCAACCGTTGCTCCTCAGGAAGCAACGGGTTTTCTCACTCGGCATGGTTACTCATCAAGTA
>CAYZYB010000029.1:0-14230 GCA_964481505.1 uncultured Planctomycetaceae bacterium
CCTCAGCATCATCGCGAGTTCGTGCATCTTCTGGAGCAGTTGAACGATCTTGGCAGCGACTTTCCCCTTTACTTTCTCCGGCGCCTCAACAATCGGCATCACTTCTTCATAGGCGAATCTCTTCGAAACTTTAATCACCGTGTTGGCGACTTCAGCTCCCTGCGGATTTCCGTGCGGATCGAATTCGATGAACACAGACTTCGTGTATCGCACCTGACCTTCCTGCAAACTGGCCAGTCCGTTACTGATCACTTCGGGCAGCATCGGAATCACGTGCCGTGGCAAGTAGGTACTTGTACCGCGATCTTTGGCCGAACGATCAAGAGCTCCCCCAACCGGCACAAAGTGTGCCACGTCGGCAATATGCACGCCCAGCTGCCAGTGACCGCGTTTGTCTTTTCGCAGTGATATCGCGTCATCAAAATCGCGAGCTGTTGCGGGGTCGATCGTAACAATCGTTTCTTTGGTCAGGTCCAACCGATCTGTGAAATCGGTATCGTCGAAATGTTCAGCCTGCAGCCGCGCGTCTTCCAGCACGTCCTCACTGAATTCATACGGAAGGCCAAGCCCATGAACAACGCTCATGGTGTCAACGCCCGGATCACCGCGGTGCCCAAGCACTTCTGTCAGAACAGCTTCCCCCACACGGTTCCCCGTTGGAAACCGCAGCATTTCTATGACAACTTTGTCATCGGGTTTCGCCCCCTTCGCACCTGGGTCGCCGACGTGAATGTCGCTTTGAAAAGCGGTTCCGTCAACGCGAACAAAACCCTGCCCCTGTGCTTCCAGATAAGTGCCTACGAAGACATTGCTGGCCCGTTCGGTCACTTTCTCGATTCGCCCACACCGCTGCCCCCCACCGCGACGTCGGCTGGAAAGTCGGACCAGCACTTCGTCACCCGACTGAGCATCTCCAAGATCGCGGGATGAAATATAGACGTCGTGAGCTTTTCGATCGGAACCATCGGCTGGTCGATCGTTCGGCACCACGAACGCAGCTCCACTGCTGATTTTTTTGACGATACCAGTGACAAATCCCGTCGCAGCCTTCAACTGCAAACGCCCTTTCCTGCCTTCGCGCAGCTTTCCGTCGGCAACAAGATTGTCGATGATGCTGCGGAATTTCGACATTCCTCGTTTGCTGACTCGCAACTTCTTCGCGATAGCTCCACTGTCAATCGGCCTGTACTTTGGCCCGGACAGATGTTCGATAATTTGATCTTCTAACTTACTCAATGTGTTTTCCCTGGAGCGACTACGCTCCGTTGTGCCCATGCCGGGCGTGTCAAAATGTCCGCCATCAATGAAACACGAACACGTGGTCTATAGCTGATGGGAACGAATATCGTTTTCGTTTCGATGAACGAAATGTTTAGTTTTCAGATCCAGCGTCAAAATACTCGCTGAGAATACGATCGCAGCGGGCCGGTCGGCAAACCGCCAATCTGAAGAGTAACTGCCACGCGCCGGAACAGAAAGTCATCGGCGAAAAGAGACGCCTCCTGGCCAAAGCAAAGCCGGGGTCTCTGACAGAGATTACGTCATCAGGACAGCGCCAGCGGAAAAAGGTTCGAAATTTCTTGGAACGAACCTTATTTTCGAGGCTTCACCAGTTTCAATTCAACCAATTTGCGGACCAACTCGCGTGACACCGGACCGGCCGCGCGACTGCCTGAGCCGCCATGTTCGAGCACCACTGTGAACGCATAAACAGGATCATCCGCCGGAACATACCCGCAGAACCAGGCGTGATCCGGTCGCTGCCCGCCCGTTTCTGCCGTCCCTGTTTTTCCCGCGATGGCCACGTCATCAAGCCGAACAGTTTTGTGCCCGGTTCCGTATGGTTCTTCAACCACGGCGCGCAGTCCTTCTCTAACGCGTTGCAGCGAATCTTCAGAGGCTCCCTGAATTCGGCGGCGAGACAAGTCGCGGGGACGATCATCCAGTTCTGCTGTTGTGCGCGCCATCCCGTCGGGACTCACAACGTGCGGCGTGACAAGCCAGCCACCATTCGCAATCGCGGCCATCGCTCGTGTCATTTGCAGCGGCGTCACTGTGAGACTCGACTGACCAATCGCCAGACCCAGCGCTTCGCGTTCGAACCTTCGTGCTGAATCACCACGGAACGTGGGCGGACCTGGCAGGTTGCCATTTTTTTCGTAGGGAAGATCGACGCCCGTGCTTTGTCCCAACCCGAATTGATCGCACCACTTTCGCAATGACTGAATTCCCAGCTTTTGAGCCGCTGTAAAGAAGTAGACGTTGCACGACTGCGCAATCGCCCGAGACAAAGTGATGTCATTGTGCCCCTGGCCGTAGCGTCTAAACACCAAACAACGATGTTCATCCGGCGTGCGCAGATATCCCTGACAGTAGAACGGCTGATCCGGATTCAACTGACCGGACTCCATCGCCGCGACGGCAGAAAATGGTTTCATCACCGATCCAGGCGGAACAGCCATAGAAGTGACTCGCGAAAGAAACGGATGCCGCTGATCCTGATTAATCTCATCCCAGTCTGCCGATGATGATCCCGTGAATAATGACAGCGAAAACCCGGGAGCACTGGCGGCGGCAACAATTCGCCCGGTGGAAACTTCCATCACGACGATGCTGGCACCGGCCGGAATCGACTGCGACGTCTTTGCTGTCTGCGAAGGTTCTTCTCCGTCATCGTGTGGGGCCAGCAATTCGAATGGCCGGTCCAGAAGCACTTCCGACAGCAGCTGTTCGGCGTGTTTTTGAAGACCCACGTTCAGCGTAAGCAACACATCACGACCGGCAACAGGCTCTCGTTCAACTTCCGATTCCACGATCTCCATCCGGCGGTTTCGAACAATCCGTCGAAGTCCTGGCACGCTCTTGAGTTGATGGCCGTAGCTTCTTTCGACACCAAAACGTCCAATTCGCGGTTTCCAGCTGCCACTGATTGATGGTTCGTCAAACAGATCCGGATCGTCTTCCCTTGCAGACGTTCGGGCCCCAACGATATGCGGTGCGATGGTCGCCAACGGATAGGTACGGCGACTACCGGCAACAACGCGACTGCCGGGAAACAGATGCGTTTGCTCGCGCATCACGGCCGCCACATCCAGTGGCACATCGGTCGCAATTTCATGAAACGACTCTTCCTCACGCACAACGATGCGCTCCTGTTGCTCGCGACGCGGTGCTGTTGTCAGTGACGATCGAATCCTCGCAGCGAGTCTCAACAAAAGTCCATCGCCAGCTGCGGTGGTCGTTTCGTCGCGCGGCTGGTTTCGTCGCCGATTCACAGAATCTGCGATTCGTTGAACATTCTTCTGAATGGCTGACTGCTTCGCCGAAAATTCGGCAACCGTAAGTCCCGCCGTTTTCGCAAGACGATCCCAAAGCTCAACTCGTTCCTGCAACAAGGCTGTCTTCACCCGTTCCACGGCCGCGGCGTCCTGTCGTTCGGATCGTGAAAGACGCTGGCGAATCTGTCGTTGCAGCCAACTTTCATCAATAGGTTCCTGCAGCCAGCGATAATGAACCTCGATGGCGTATTGACTGACATCCGTCGCAAACACAGCAGCCGAATCACTCAAAATGCGCCCGTCTCGCGCGGGAATGAGTTCGTATTCAGTGGACGTTTTATTGAGAGACGCAAGATAGCGATCCTGTAAATTCGCTTTGACCCAGGTGATACGAATCAGCACCACGATGGCCGCAACAACAAAAACCACAGCAAGGCTGCTGAAACGAATTCCTGCTGGCGGATCGATCAGAGAATCACCACTGCCATCATCGAATTTCAGCTCAGGGTTGAGCGGCTGATTTCGCATACAGAGAATGTCAATCAACAGTGTCAGACGCGTCGTACACGATAGGATTCTGAGTGTCGGTTGTGCGGCGCACAGTTTATAGCTCTGAAGTTTTCCGCCACCCAAATTCGTTCGCCACACGCAGCCCGAACAACATCAATCCAAGTAATGGAAGAGCGATCATCACTCGCTTCAGGAATTCATCCGCGGCAACGGGAACGTGAAGTTCGGCCGCCAGCAGAGAATGAAACGCCAAACCGACGATAAGCACAAACAGTGGCTGAATCCACCATGCGTTTACCGACCGGCGAGATGCCATTGGCGACCATGTCGACTGCCGGGAATTGTTCGCGAGGAAGACGGTCGCCGTCAACAACAGGACGGCGGCTTCCACTGGTGCCAGAACCGGGTGCAGCAACCAATGGACAATCAATGCGGTTCCTGCCAGGACGCTGCCCACACCATTTCGCAGCCAAAACAAACATCCAACGGCAAATGGCATCAGCAAACTATGAGACGAAAACAGGTCAGCACGCGCCTGTTCCAGCACCAGCGCAAACCAAAGTAATAACAACCAGGCCAAATTCGTTTTCATCACCGCTGTCCTCCTGCCGGTGCAACTGCGACGCGTTGCGTTTTCAGCTTCTGCTGCACAACCGCGACTTCGCTAAGCTCATCTGCTCGAAACGCAGGCGCGACCACAACGTCCCACTGGCCTCCTGCAGAAAATTCGGCCTTCACAACGCGGCCATAATACAAACGCGGCCCTTTGACACCATTGATGTCTGCTGAAAAAACTTCGTCGCCAACAGCCACAGATTCGGTATACGGAATGGCCGTCACACGACACGCTTCGTCGCCCGTTCCTTCTAACAAACCTTTCGCTCCAAAAGACGCTCCCTGTGGAGCCAGCTTTACAATCTGTACGGCGGCCGAAAAATCTGCATGCGTGATTGGCTGCACGAGACCAACCCATTGCGACACTTTCGCAACTCGACCAACAACCGCTGTACCTCGAATCACCTTTGCGCCGGGTGAAAGCCCATGATCCAACCCCTTGTCGACCAACATGCCGGCACCTTCCACCACCAACTGGGACGGTTGCAGGCCCCGCGACGCCCCGGCATCTATGAACGCTTCCCTCAATTCATCTGACAACCCTACCTGGCTCAGAACCTTCGCTTTCACCGCGACAAAATCGATCAGATCGCGACCGCTAACAGTTTCCATTGCCGCCATGCGCTTGGTAGATCGCAGCTCATTGTGCAGCCGCGCATTTTCGATCAGCAACTGACGTCGTTGCAATTCGTTTTCCAAAAGAGCATTCTGAAGCTCCGACACTTCCTGATCACTAAGGTTGTGCACAGGCCGTTCGCTGGCAACACCTGTCGGAGATCCCATTGCAGCCACCACCAGTCGTGCGGGACTCATAAAATTGTGCAGTATCATTCGGACCGACGTTAGGTAGCCAGCTGTATTGGCAGCCCAAACCGCCGCCATCAGCACGAGCATCGTACCGGTGGAAAGCCAGATTCCTGATGAAGATCTCGAGAGAGGCATGACTAAGCACCCGAGCACGAATGAATGCACAAGTCATCGACATCCCGGCGCGTGAGGCCAGGCAGATTGACGGATTGTGATGTGCGAAAACACATAAGCGGTTGTCTATTTTCCATTGTCCAGTCGGTCCTGCCATTGTTCGAGATGGTCGAGACAAATCATGGCACCGCGGGTGACGGTTGTTCGCGGCAGTTCCGCAATTCGAACGGGAATGCCCAAGTGCTGGTTTAAATACCGATCGATACCTCGAAGTTGAGCGACCCCACCGGTAAGAACCAATCCCGTGTCGGCAAGATCCGCGATAAGCTCCGGCTGACAGCGTTCGATCGTTCCGCGGATGCAGTCCACGACGTCAGCAAGTGGATCACGCAACGCTTCACGAACCTCTTCACTGGTGACCATCGCTTTGCGCGGAATCCCGCTGGCCGTATCAAGCCCACTGACTTCGTGACTGAGTTCATGATCGAGTGTTGCGGCACTGCCAATACTTCTCTTCAACGCTTCCGCCGATTGCTCGCCGATGCGAAGCGAATAGCGGCGGCGGAGATATTTGACGATCGACTGATCCATTTCGTCGCCAGCGCTTCGAATTGATCGACTGGCAACGATATCCCCCAAACTCATGACGGCCACTTCCGTTGTCCCGCCACCGATATCACAGACCATGCTCGCGACAGGTTCAGAAACTGGTAAGCCGGCGCCAATTCCCGCCGCGCGAGATTTTTCGATCAACCAGATCTGCCCTGCTCCGGCACGTTCAGCGCTGTTGATGACAGCTCGCTTCTCAACCGCCGTGATGCAGCCAGGAACTGCGATCACGACACGAGGCCGAAAGCCCATCGTGCGCCCGGTGGCCTTTTGCAGAAAGTACCGCAGCATCGCTTCCGTCAGTTCGAAGTCGCTGATCACGCCGTGAGCGATCGGACGTACGGCCCGAATGCCGTCGGGAGTTCGGCCAAGCATTTGATGAGCCAACTTGCCAACGGCAGATCCACGACCCACAACACCGCGATGACCTCGCGCAACGGCAACCACACTGGGTTCATCCAATCGAAGCCCTTCGCCCGGCAAACCAATGCGCGTGGACGACGTGCCCATATCGATCGCCAGGTCGGGCGAAAAAGTATGTCGTAACCAGGTGAGCATCCTTGCTCAGTCTTTCCGGTGATGTCGCGGTTGCGCCGCAAATCCAATGTTGAACGCGGTTTCGCCTGTATTTTACGGGCGAAGCGGCAATCGCTGCAATATCCACATCCCAAACGGCAAATCCTGCTTTTTGCCGCGATTTTCGACACTTTCGACGTATGTCATCCAGACGCTGGCTGCCAAACTCAGCGAGAGAACTCCGAATCGAACATCTGAAACAAATTCGTGGCTGAAGCAGACGACGAAACAAATTCTTCACCGTACAGCGTCAGCGTCGCGAGTTCAGCGCTTCAGGACGCAGTCGATCCTTCGTGGATGCGGTTCGCAAAGAAGCTGGGCATCGATCGCGCTGTGGGGTTCGCTGTGCTCGCTCGATTTTGGCAACTGCTCACCGGGCCGGTCACGCAGCTGTTGATCGTCTTCTGCTTTTCCGAAATCGAACAGGGCTACTACTACGCCTTCACCAACCTGCTGGCGATGCAGATATTTGTAGAGCTTGGTCTGCACGTTGTGTTGATCAATGTCGCCAGTCATGAATGGGCGGGCGCGGAACTGACAGAGGCTGGCATCATCGGCGACCCCAATCGACTCTCACGACTGATCTCTCTTGGCCGTACAGCCACGCGCTGGTACGCCGTAGCATCCATCGCCTTTATGGTGATCGTTTCGATTCTGGGCGTCCTCTTCTTTCTGAACATCGCAAAGTCGCCCTCCGGATGGCTGGAAGTCGCGGAATGGGTGGCCCCCTGGCTGGTGCTCGTCATTCTCACAGGATTACAGCTCGCGCTATTGCCGCTGACCGCGATTTTGGAGGGATGTGGACAACTGCCTGTCATCAATCGCATTCGCTTCTGGCAGGGTGTCGCAGGATCGGTCGTCGTATGGGCATTGATGTCGGGCGGACTGGGACTGTGGGCATTGTGTGGATCAGCATTCGTAAGACTGCTGGGCGAACTTTATCTGGTCGCAGGACGGTACCGTGAGTTCTTTCAACCATTTCGTAAAGCACCAACAGGTGATACCATCGACTGGAAGCAGGAAGTCCTGCCGTTGCAATGGCGCATGGCGGTTCAAGGCTGCGTACTTTGGCTGGCCAACCACCTCGCTGGCCTGGTTATCATAAAGTGTCATGGCCCTGCCGTCTCCGGGCGATATGGAATGATGTGGACGATCTTTGTCGCTCTGCAGGCGGCATCACTGTCATGGATCGACACACGACGACCGCGATTCGGACAATTGATCGCAGAGAAAAATTACGTGGAACTGGATACTTTGTTTTTTAGGATGAGTCGCATTTCGATTCTCCTTCTGGCCGCGGGGACATCGCTGTTCACTCTGGGAGTTTGGCTGGTCAACCAACTACCATATTGGTTTTTTGAAAGGATCGCCGCCAAACTGCCTGGCGTACTTCCAACCGCCATCCTTGCCGTCGCTTTGGTGATCATGCAGTTTGCACAATGCACAAACATCTACGTGCGAGCACACAAACAGGATCCCTTTCTACTGGCCGCTGTGGTTTCGAACCTAACGATCGCCGGTCTGATACTTTGGCTTGGCCGAGATCACGGGATCATCGGTGCAACAACAGGCTATCTGCTGGGAGTTTCGCTTGTTCAGGTGCCGATATGGGTGACAATTTGGTGGAAAACTCGTCGCGCGTGGCACGCAGATGGAGTGACCGCATGAGCAATTCAACTCCACCGCCATTAACACTGGAAGAAATCAACTGCCCGTTGTGCGACGTATCAGAGCATCGGCCAGTCGTCGAATCGCCAGACAATCAATGGGGTATCCAAGGCAACTTTTCTGTCGTGGAATGCGTTGGTTGCCAGCACCGATTCATGAATCCGCGCCCCACATTGTCTTCACTGGCAGATTGTTACCCTGACAACTATGGACCTCACCAACTTGCACCACAGCCAGTAGACTGCGCAACGGAAACATCAAAGCCAGACGTGACAGCGACGCCCTGGTATTTGCGTTATCTTCCACTGCGTTACATTCCTGGCCTGCGTTCGTTGTATTTCTGGCTTACGAATGAACGCAGCCAGGTGTTGCCGAATCCCTTCCGTGCGAATCCGACTTCAGCAGAAACGCCGCGAGCGTTCGAGCTGGGTTGCGCTGCGGGATCGTATCTGGCAAGACTGCGAGACAAGGGTTGGGAAGTTGTGGGCGTCGAACCAGGCAGCGAACCGGTGAAGACAGCGACCACCGCCGGACTGGACGTCCGGCAGGGAACCCTTGACGATGCCGCACCAGATCCTGAATCATTCGACTTCGCCGCGTCATGGATGGTCATCGAACACGTACCGGATCCACGGTGCACGCTGCAGCAGCTACATCAACTGTTAAAACCTGGTGGCAAACTGGCGATCAGCATTCCCAATGCCGGATGCTGGGAACCCAAAGTGTTTGGATCGAACTGGGACGCATGGGATCTGCCGCGGCACCTGCATCACTTCAGCCCACGTTCCATTCGAAAGCTGCTGCAGGAATGCGAATTCACGAACATTCAGATCACCTACCAGCGAACACTGCTCAACATCTTTGGCAGCATCGGCATCATGCTGACACACCGAAATCCCGACAGCAAAATCGGAACCTGGTTTCTACGCTACCCACATTCGCCTCGACTGATCGTGCAGCTAATCGCCGCCCCGCTGGCGCAAGTGCTGGCATTTTTCCGACAGGGGGGACGGCTGACAATCACCGCCACACGCTCCATCGGCCCAACAAACGATTCGAAAACAGACGCAGGGAATGAAGCATGAAGATCCTCTTCCTTTCGTCCGGCTCACGCGTGCCATCAGCCCGATTTCGCATTCTGCCATACATCAATCATTTCCGAGCAGACGGACATCAATGCGTTCTGGCAAACAGCTTTCCTCAAAAATACGACTACTTTCCATGGATGGGTTTTCGACCCAGCCAACTACTGAAACGCAGCGTCCGCTGGTGGCACTGGCTGCGTGCAAAGCTGAATTCCTTTGATGCTGTTTTCATTGATCGTGAGATCTTCGATAACTCATCAACACATATGGAGCAACGATTTCGAGAGGCTTGTGGAAAGCTGGTCATCGACATCGACGACGCCGTTTTCTTGCGGCATCCTGAAAAATTCGATGCACTGATGGAAATGTCGGACATGGTTGTGTGCGGAAATCGCTACCTGATGGAAAAGGTTCAACCACTCAACGATCGACTCCTGCATATCCCAACCTGTGTCGACATGAACGACTACGAATGCCGAAGTATGGCCGCCGCCAACGACCCACCGATTGTTGGCTGGATGGGAACTACGGGCAACCTGAAGTACCTGGAAATTCCGGCCGAAGCGTTGCGGCAAGTCAGTCAGGAAGTACCGTTTGAACTTCGCGTGGTTGTCCCGGACGCCGATCCGCTTTCTTCGATTGACCTCAACGGTGTCAACGTCGTCCACGAAGCATGGGATCCGGCAAACGAAGTCCGCCAATTGCAAAACATGGACATCGGACTGATGCCGCTATTCCCTAATCAGGAATGGGACATTTACAAATGCGGCCTGAAGCTGATTCAGTATCTGGCCGTCGGTGTACCGGGTATCGCAGCTCCGGTGGGAGTGAATTCCGAGATTATCGACGAAAACCGAAATGGCTTCGTCGCTCAGGAAACAGCCGAATGGGTAACGGCACTGCGGACACTTCTAAGCGATGCCACCTTGCGTCAGAAAATGGGCGTGCGCGGAAGACAGACAGCAGCAGACAGGTATTCGATTCAGGCAAATTATCCTGTGCTGCGAGACGCGCTGCTGGAATTGACGGCTACTTGAAGTTCAGCTGCTTTGTCTGTCTCCGAAACGTTCGCATTGTGTTGGCGTTAGGAGCTTCCTTTGCGACGTTCGTCCATTCGTGCGGATCGTTTTCGCGGTCGTACAGTTCTTCGGAATCATCCGCGTAGCGTATGTACCGCCATCGACGGTTTCGCAGGCTGATGTTCCCCTTATCGAACACAGTCACCACAGTACGGTCAGTGGAGGTCGCAGGATTTTTCAGCAGTGGGACCAGCGACTGGCCATCAAGTTCATACGGCTGCGGGACGTTGCACAGTTCCATTAAAGTTGGGTAAAGATCGATCAGACTAACCGGCTGCTCGCAGCGTTCGCCGGGCTCAGCAAAGCTGGCGGACGCTTTCTTCGGCGGCACGATGATCAGTGGTACGCGAGTTGAACGTTCCCAACCAGTCCACTTGCCCCAGTGTTGTTTTTCTCCCAGATGCCAACCGTGATCTGACCAAATCACGATCACCGTGTTGTTGCCAAAGCGACCGTTGTCCAGCGCCGACAGCAAACGTCCCACGTGATGATCCACAAATGTTACGCAGGCCAGATACGCCTTCACCGCTTCCTTCCATTGACCGTATTTCACCGTCGTGGCGTGAGAACCCGCGGTCACGGCCTCCAAAGCCCACCTCCTGCCAACGTCACTCAAATCGTCGAGGTCGTTCTGCATCACCGTCGGCAACCGAACATCAACGCCATCGAAACGCTCGAAGTATTTCTTCGGCGCCCAAAGTGGAATGTGCGGACGGTAGTAACCCACTCCCATGAAGAACGGCTTATCGAATCCGGCATTCAGCTTTTCAATCGCCCAGTCAGTGATCTGAGCGTCCCCCATTTCTGAATCGGGAACATCAAACGGACCCCAGTCGAATGACTCCCCCCCTTTTTCATCAGGCTTCCGATCAGACGGCATTCGATTCAGCGGCAGGACAACATCCCAGTGGCCTTCGCGTTTCACCACATGCTGTGGATTTTGAGATCCTTTCGACGACAGTTCGTCATCCGTGTAGTTGGCGTCACTCTTCGACAGCGGACTCCATCGCTGTTCGGTGTTCATGTTCTGCTGAAAATACTTCGCATTGGCTTTGCCCGAATGCAACAGCTTTCCGGTGGCCAGCGTCACATATCCGGCATCGGCAAAGGCTCGTGGCAGCACGCGTTTGTCGGGATGCTGATCGGACATCTTCCGGCTGTTATTCGACCAGACTTTTGTCTTCCACGGCATCTCACCGCTAAACACGGCGGCTCGCGACGGATTGCAGGCAGGCGCCGCGCAATGTGCATTTGTGAACAGCACACCGCGTTCGGCCAGTCGATCGATGTTCGGCGTCAGAGCCTGCGGGTGACCTCCCAAACAGCCGATCCAATCGTTCAGGTCATCAATCGCGATGAAGAGGACGTTCGGTCGCTGAGCAGCCACAGCCTGCCGATGAACCAGGCCGACAAAGACCAGCGCAACAATAAGGTTGATGATTCGAGGACGCATAGATTGCTCCCTGAAGAAATAGAACTACGCATGAACGCAGGGCTCGCAGCAGACGGACGCCCCTCTTCTACTTCAACAGCGTTCCTGAGCGACAACGGAACGTTTCCAGGCGTTAGCTCGAACGAGCCGCGGGCCTCCCGCATCAGCCAAACAGTTTATGAGACTCAGTGTGGCCGATTCGGGGCGCTCGAATAAGTCCCCCCTTCAGCTTTTCGCCATCCGGATTCAAATAGACGCGACCTGTACGAATCTCGGAATCCGGCCGCGTATCCATCACGTGGATATTGAAAATGTAGGCCACATCGGATTCAGCCTTAAACCAGTGAATGTTATCTTTGTAGTCCGACACCGTTGAATATTCTGCTGGCTTAAACGACCTGTCGATCGTTGGACGAATGATGATGTGCTCCTTTTCGTCTTCCAGCCGGTCGTAGTGCCGACCACGAAGCTGACCACCAAGAACCAAAAACGCCGTGGCCATGTTGTTGTGACCGTGCGGCACAACGGAGCGATCTTTTTTCAACGCAAAGATCTGCTTCCCAAACACAGGCTTGTCGGGAATGCCGTCGACTTTCGGAAACTTGAAGCCAAGACTCTTCGCGCCGTTGTCCGGGATTTTGATGCCCTTCGTTAGCTTTTCAAAGTCCACCAGTTGCAGCAGTTCGTTGAGATTCACCTGAGCGAACAGTTCTTCGATTTTTTGCTGCCAGATGATCTGCGAAACCTTCTGACCTTTGACTTCGCGGCCTAATGCATCGAGGTCTGCCACCCATTTGTGCACCAGTGGCTTCACATTTTCGCCAAAGGCATCGTTCTGGAAAAGCGACTCCAGAATCGAAAACGTGAGCACAGAACCGAGTGTCTGCTGGCAAAGCGTACGGCGGGAAATCGATGGCATCTGCGAAATTCCTGAATGAAGAGACGAGATTCTATCCAACATCAACAGTTATCTTTTCAATACCCGCCCATTCGTATCCGCGAGGGTTCCAGGCGATGCTGCCGTCGCTGGGCTGAGTTCGGCCGTACGCATCGATCGCTCGGCACCAAATGGAATGACGACCCACAGGCAGTTTTTTCTGCAGCTGAAATTGTGTCCAGCCGTACAAGCTGTCTGATTGCGTCAGCGCGGCACGCTGCCATGATTGTCCGTGATCGGTCGACAGGAAGACTTCCGAAATCTTCGCGTTGCCGTCATTAAACGCCACACCTTTAATCGTTGTCATCCCCGGACGCAGTTTGTCTCCATCGTTGGGAGACAGCACAACGCTTTTGACTTTCATGTTCCAGTTGAAACGGCTGTTTTGCAGCGTGAAGTCATACTTCGAACCAGGTTTGATGGGCGACGCCGGAACGCGATACCTCGGGACATGGTTGTAGTTCGTTGATTCTTCGCCAACGAAGTTCAATTCGCTGAGCCACTTCAAATTCATCGTGGCATAGACGCCGGGTGTGATGAGTCGCAGCGGGCCACCGTGAATCGCAGAAAGTGGTTCACCGTTTAGATCCAAAGCGATGATGCTGCGATTCAGAACAGCGTCAATCGGAAGACTGTGCATAAAGTCCTCCTTATCCGGCAGTGCCTGATCCGCTCCAGATGCGTTGACGTAGCGCACGGAATTGTCGATATCGATCCCGTTTTTTTCGAGCACAGTACTGAGTCGCACACCGGCGAAACGCACATTGCCGACACCACCTCGCCCCCACTGCGTACCGCTGGTTTGAGCGGTCTTCGAAAACAATGCTCGGCCGTTGCCGCTGCACTGCAGCACCATTTCGTATTCCGTCATTTCCATTTCACGCAACTGCTGCAACGAAACGGTGACCGATTTATTGAGACTTCCCTTGAGCTCCACAGACCACTGCGAGTGTGCTGATGGAGCAAGCGTTGCCGCGTCGTCGGGCTGTTGGTTGTTGCGAACAAAAAGCAGACTCCGTGGCGTGATCGAATTCTCTGTCAGCAAAGGCAACGGCGTTTCAAACACCGCCGGAAACTTCTTAAGTACCAAAAGCCGCTTATCTTTGCCCGCAACAAGCGTCGACGCATCTTCCTGCTGCAAGACGGACGATGCAAATCCAGGCGTGACAGATGAGACCGCCGCCATTGCGCCAGCTGCAGTGAGAAATTTTCGGCGAGTGTGTTGGTGTTCGGTCATGAATCTGTTTACCGGTTGAACAGGGTTACCATCATCGCAAAGCGGTCGTTCGGTCTCTTTGGGTTCCGTCCCCAGGTACCCAAACTTGTGGTGGGTGGCTTCCAGCCGCCGCGAGTCATAGGAAATGACAGAATGGCGGCTGGAAGCCACCACTACGGATATCGTTTCAAATCAGAGCCTAGTACCTCGGCAAAGACGAGTCAATTTCCTGAGCCCAGACGTCGATTCCGCCGGCCATACTGAGCGGATTTTGGAATCCCTGTTCCTTGAGCCACATCGCAAC
>CAYZYB010000030.1:0-13890 GCA_964481505.1 uncultured Planctomycetaceae bacterium
CTGCATAAGTTCGCGTAGAGATTCCTGAATCAGCCGTTCACTGTCGGTGTCGAGGTTGCTGGTGGCTTCGTCCAGGATGAGGAGTTTTGGGTCCGCGAGAACTGCGCGAGCGATTGCGAGGCGTTGTCTTTGTCCTCCACTGAGTCGCACGCCACGTTCGCCGATGAGTGTGTTGAGGCCCTCTGGAAGTTTGTCGATAAATTCGCTCGCGTTGGCAGCATCGGCGGCAGCATGAATGTCTTCTTCAGAAGCGTCTCGCCGCGCGTAGGCGATATTTGCGGCGATGGTGCCGTCGAACAGAAAAACGTCCTGTTCGACAACGCCTAGCAAACTGCGAAACGATTCGACGTCGTAATCCGTCAGGTTGTGACCATCCAGCAGAACCTGGCCTTCTGTGGCGTCGTAGAACCGCGCGACGAGATTGCAAAGCGTTGTCTTGCCAGCGCCGCTGGGACCAACCAGGGCGATGACCTGCCCTGCATTAACTTTAAGATTAATATCTTTCAACGCTGGTTGATCGGTTCCAGGATATGTAAATCGGACGTCACGGAATTCGATGTCACCTCGAGCTGTGTCGCGGCTGGCACGGAGTGATTCCGGCGTCGACTGCATTTCCATCGGTTCGTCCAGCAGGTCCAGTATGCGATCCAGTCCGCTGAGACTGTTTTGGAACTGCGTTGCGCTGTTGGCGAGAACGGACATTGGCTGCAATAGCATCAGCAGATAAACCAGAAACATCATCAGGTCACCTATCGTGAGTGCTCCGTCGAGTACGCGCCAACCGCCGTAGAACAACAGGCAGGCACTGCAGATCGGCATCATGGCTTCCCACAACATTTCCACCATTCGCATCCACCACCATGCGTAAAGTTCCTTCCGCGCCATCAGGTTGTTTTCTGTGACGAAGCGACCGGCTTCTCGCTTTTGACGGCTAAACGCGCGGACGACTCGCATACCCGCGAATGCTTCGGCAGCGCCGGCATCGATTTGTTCACGCTGTTTGCGGATGGCTCGAAACTGCGGACGGATTCGGTTGATCCAGGTCCGGTGACTCATAAACACCAGCGGTAACAGAACGATGGCACCCAGCAGCAGAGTCCAGTCGACCCACATCAGAATCAACAGACTTCCGACCAACTGAATGATCGCGCGCCACGGATTGTACAGCAGCCCAAAAACGAGTTCGCCCACGCTGCCACCGTCTTCACGCAAAATTGAGGCGACACCACCGGATCGGATTTCCTGAACACGATGCAGAGGTAACCGCACGGCATGTTCGAAAACTCGATGCCGCACATCCAACTGAATGCGTTTGGTGATGCGCGTTGCGTACCAGCGGCTAAAAATGTGGACGACGATTTTCAGCAGCGAGATAGTGACTGTTGCGATGACCGTCCAGAACAGCAGCTTGCGCGGATCGGCGAAAGCGGGAAATCGGGCAGCCCAGATTTCCGGCAATGGCTTTGCCGTCAGGACGTAGTCGACCAGGAATTTTGTACCGGCTGGAGGGATCAGCGCCAGCAGTGTGGAAATCGTGAGTGATCCGAGTATCCAGGCGACCTGCCACCTGAACGGGTTAAGCAGCTGGAAAAAGCGTTTCAACAAGGTCGTAGCGGGGCGAGCTCGGGTCGCTGAAGTGCGTTGCGGAGCGGTCGAATGAATGCTGCCTTTCGGCAATGCGTCACTGCGAACTTTGTCGCGATAAACATCGAACCGACTGCGGCTGCTGTGCCGCAGTTTGGTCGGCAATGATTGGTTGCTGCAGTTTTCTACCGCTGGTGCCGCTTCGTTCTTATTCGGATTGATCATGACTGATTGTAAGCATCAGATCTGCCTGACTAGTGGCTGATTGCAACAAGTCGATTGTTTTTCGGCAACTTCTGAAGACCACCAACAATTCGTCTCAATCACGAAGAATCACCAGTTTGGTCCCGGCTTTTCCGTAGACTCGATCTGCTTCGCTAAAGTGATGCACGTTTGTCTGTGCAAGGGTTGGGTCGAAGTCGGTCTTCGTTAAGAAATCGACGACATCGGCCATGTCTGCGGCCGGGTGTGAGATCGCAAGTTTCAGTGTCAGGGATTTTCCATACATCGTGAAGTAGTTGATGGTCTCTTCGTTGAAAAAGTAGAAGGCAATCCCATGGACTGTGCCGCCCACGTTGATGTGGTCGAACAAAAAGTTGAAGCCGCTGACCTTTGCTGATGCCTCTACCCCAATCGTGAAATCGCCCAATTCACGTTCTCCCGGCAGGTATGCGTTGAGCGACTTCGGAGTCTTGACAGCTTTGGCTCCGTACTTTTCGGCGATATCGAGTCGTTTTCGATCGGAGTCCAGGTAGGTCACATTCGGAGATCCCAAAGCAACAGCGATTCCTGCAACATAAAGTCCTATCGACTTTGCGCCGCCGCCGACCACACATACGCCCTGATCCGGGTTTTGGGCGAGCGCAGGACCGACGGTTCTCCATGCATCCGCAAGGTTGTCCGAAGCGGACGCGTAGCGCCTCGCGTCTGCAGTTGTGGGGAGCCTGGTGAGCATTCGGTCTGCGAAAGGGACGTGAACGTAGTCACTCACCATCCCGCCCCACGGTCCAAGAGCATTGCCGAAGCCATAACCTGCAAGGTACGTGTCGCCGGCGTTTTCGCAGTGCGACGTTAGTTTACGCGAACAATTTCCGCAGTGTCCGCAGGAAACAGCCCAAGGCACGATAACACGGTCACCGATCACAAATTGCTTCACGTCAGCGCCGGTATCCACAATCTCGCAGACGCTTTCATGGCCGACGGGGATTGGTGGTGTGTTGGGCTGGGCGCCCAGCATCCTGGTGACCATTGGATCCAGAAATTGCTGATGCGGTCCCGCAGAAATGGCCGCCGAAAGGCCGGGCATTAGCATGGTGAAGTCTGCGTCGCATCGTCCCATGACGATTGGTCGAGCTATCACCTGATCCGGGCTCGTGACGATTGGTTCCGGAACGTCGAACCATTCGAACGTCCGGTCGCCGACGAAATTCAGTTGCTTCATCGCGCCTACTCCTGCTGATGTTGTTGACTTCGCCGGAATTCCAGAACAGTAGCAAGGCTTTCTGCGATTTGGAAACGAGCTCTGTGCAATCAGCAGGCCGACTCATTGTTGCCTGTTCAGCACACTTTGTGCGGAGGCAACTGCCGAGATTAAGGAGTACGCTCTGGCCTTCGTGGGCTGATCGTCAGCCATGGTCGGATTCGCTCAAGCGTCTTCGGGCCAATTCCGTTCACGCGGGTGAGTTCGTCGATGCTCTTGAACGGACCGTTATGATCAATGTCACCGAGGATCCGCTCGGCTGTTGTTTGACCAATTCCGGGCAACTGAATCCAGTCGACCCAGGTCGCGTTGTTCACATCAACACGAAAAGATTCGAACGCTTTGCCACGTTCCCATTGGATTGGTTCGGGTTTGTCAAAGTACAGCCACAGATACTGACCGCCAAGAAGCAGCGTGAAGAATATGCAGTAGGCGAGCAGAACGATACGATTGCGGTCTGGCTGGTTTTCTGCTGACGACTGTTCTTTGTTTGGAGATGTCGTGTCGTCCGTTGCCGGAGATTGCGAAGAATCGGCTACAGATTCCTCCAGCGAATCTGGTGGCGAAGATGACGAATTTTTGACGACGTCAGCCATGTCATCAGCGTACCAGTTTGTAGTGGAATATCCATGTACTTCTGTGGTACGCGTCGTCGACTGGCGGCAGCACTGGAGAAAGAGGCAGAATGCTGGCCGAATGACGGGCGATTCGCCTGGTTTTTTCAGCGAGCAAACAAAGTTCCCTGGAAGCGTTTGGCAATCACGGTAAACTCGGCGCCACATAAGATTTGCTCGTCCTTTCAATGTGATTCAAATATGTCCGCTGACACTGCAGCTCCTTCTTCCGTTTCTGCCTGCGAAAATAGTTCAGGTTTGTCATGGGCCGAAATGGCCGATGCTGTGCTGAATGGAGAATCCATCAGTCGGCAGAATGCCTTGCGAATTCTCCAGGCCGACGATGACGACGTGTTGGCCGTTCTGGATGCCGCATTTCGTGTTCGTCGCGAACATTTCGGAAAATCTGTTCAGCTGTACTACCTGAAGAATGCCAAGAGCGGATTGTGTCCGGAAGATTGCGGATATTGTTCGCAGGCCAAAGGTTCAGAAGCCCCCATCGAAAAATACGCGATGCTGAATGCAGAGCGATTGATGGAAGGCGCGAAGAATGCCTACGAAAGTAAGGCTCGCACATATTGCATCGTGGCCAGCGGACGCGGGCCGACCGACCGCGAAGTCGATCACGTTTGTAACGTTGTGAAAGATGTGAAGCAGGAATATGGCCTGCATATCTGCGCATGTCTTGGGTTGCTGAAACCTGATCAGGCTGTGCGTCTAAAAGAGGCGGGTGTTGATCGCATCAATCACAACCTCAACACCAGCGAACGCTTTCACGACGAAATCGTATCGACACATACGTTCAAAGATCGCCTGGAAACACTCGACACCGCTCGCGAAGTGGGACTCGAATTGTGCGCCGGCATGATCGTCGGTATGGGCGAAACCAATGAAGACGTCGTTGACGTGGCGATGAAGCTGGCAGAATTGAAGGTGGCTTCCATTCCGGTGAACTTTTTGATTCCAATCGAAGGGGCAAAGTTGAAGGCACCTGGCGAATTGGATCCCCGCTACTGCCTGAAGACGCTGGCCATGTTTCGACTCACGAATCCAACCACAGAACTTCGCATTGCTGGCGGGCGAGAAGTCAATCTTCGAAGTATGCAGGCGATGGGTTTGTATGCCGCGAATTCGATGTTCGTCAGCGACTATCTGACGACTCCGGGCCAGGCGGCAATGGACGATTTTAATATGGTTCGTGACCTCGGCTTCGAAATCACCGCCGGTGACTACGAATCCGCTCAACTGTTGGAACGTCTGGGGCAACCGGATCCAACATTTACCCAATGCGACGGCGACGCCAATTCGTCATGTTGTGGGTAGGTTTTGACGCGTCGCAATCTTCGTCGGAATCCGAAGCCTTGCCGGCAGGCAGGGGGCTAATGGACGAATTGAAACTCCGGCAGCATGACCAGTGTCCAGAGGACGTCGTGGACAGATTCTGCCGTTGGCGTTTCTCCCAGTAGCGAAAGTGTTAGTTCGCGTTCTTCGTCGGAAGGTCCGCGGCACAGTGTTTCTTGAAACAACCGGTCGGTGAATTCCTGCGCGTTGGCGGCATCGGCAAGCAGTCGCTGGGCGCCTGCGGCAAGCAGGGAGTCCAGAATTTCGCCGTTGGCGAGGTCGATCGCCTGGAGAGTGGAAAGCGAAGTCGGGCGAGTTGTTACGACTTGTTCGCGGTTTGGTCGGCCAAGCGATCGCATCAGCATATCGCTTTTCGAAAATGCTGAGCGGCCACCGCGCAGTGGGCCGACCATTGCGATTGAAAGTTTGCGAATGATTGATGCCTGGATCGCTGGGCCGAGGAAGTTCTGTGGTGCGACCAAACCGGCAGTTTTCCATTCCGTGGTTTTCGTGCTCTTGGGGCGTACTTCTCCCGCAGCCGATTGCCACGAATCGTCCGTGCCGATCCGAGTGGGCGTTCCTTGCTTATCGAAAAGAATGATCTCTGCGAAAAGAGCTGCCGCGTCCGGATTTTTACCCCCGTTGCGGCCGAAGATTAGCAGTTCGTTTTCTCCGACGACCAGTTGACGACCCAGGTCCAGTGATTCGATGGTTGCCGAACGTGTGTCGGCTCCGACCTTTCTGCCATTTAGCCATGCGGTGTATTCGTTGTCACAGGTGATGACCAGTTTCGCGAAAATTGGTTTCGCCGCGACCGTGAACAGCTTCCGGAAGCTGGCCTTTTCGTCGGGTGGCGATGGTTCTGTTTCGACATATGACCATATCCACTTGCCATGACGTTCTACCTGCGGAATATCGCCGCGGTAGAACACTTCGATCGGAATAGGGGCGGCGATTGGTCGAGGCGGCGTTTGTGTAAGCTGCCAGACGGAGTCGATGAGCTGTTCGGCTGTCAGGTGCCGCGGTGTGGGGCCGTGAAAGACGAATTCGTCTGCCGTAGCGGAATCCTGCGCGGGTGCGGATTTGCTTTGGTAGGCCTGCGACGATGCGATAAGTCGCAGGACTTGTTTGAGATCGTATTTTTGTTCGACGAGGTAGTTCGCGAGATAGTCGAGGAGGTCTGCGTTCCACGGTTCGGTGTGCATGGCATCAACGGGATGCACGATGCCGTGACCCATTAATCGATGCCAGAGTCTGTTGACGATGGTGCGTGAGAATCGCCCGTTTTTAGGTGACGTCATCACGGTGGCGAGTTGTCGAAGTCGTTCGGGCTGGTCGGCTTTCGGATCGACGTTGCCGATTTCGGGGAAGATCCATGCGGCCTTTGCTGTGCGTCCGATTGGTTTGTCGCATCGATGGATTTCGAGTTCGCGAGTCGAATAGATGGCTGCCAGTCCGTAGGCTTCGTCCAGAGTCCAGTGGTCAATGAAGCTGTCGTGGCACGAGGCACACTTCATGTTGATGCCAAGAAACACCTGCGAAACGTTCTGTGAAAACTGGACTTCGCGAACCTGACTAGCGTTCACGTTTCCTCGCCATTTGATGCCGCTGATGAATCCTTCGGCGCCTGTGGTTGGCGTGATGAGTTGCTGTACGAACTGGTCGTATGGCACGTTGCGTAGAAGAGCGTTATACAGCCAGGCGGTGATTTGTTTGCGGCCGCCGTCGATGAATCCTGTTCCGGCGTAGTCGTTGCGAAGCAGATCGTTCCAGAATGACATCCAGTGTTCGGCGTAGCTGTGATCGTCGGCCAGAAGTTGATCGACCAGCTTTGCGCGGCGATCATCCTGGCCACTGTTGAGCCATTTTTGCTGTTGCTCCAGCGTCGGCGGAATTCCGATTAGGTCCAGGTAGGCTCGCCGAAGAAAAGTGGGATCGTCAACGGCTTCGGTTTTTGCCAGCTGATTGTCCTTGCGGTAACTGCTCAGGATGCGGTCGATTGGATTCTGGTCTGGGAAGTCTTCGTTGGGGAGCTCGACAGCTCGCGGCAGCAAGGGAGGTTCGTAGCCAGTGTCACCAAAGCGGAACCCCGGTTCCCACGCAAGTTTGGTGGTCACCCAGCGACGCAGTATGTTGACTTGGTCTTTGGTGAGTCGTTTTCGATCTTCTGGAGGCATTTGATCTTCTTTGTCGTGTGATTCGACAAGTTCAATCAGCCTTGATCTATCAGGTTTTCCGGATTCGACGTATCCGGATTCGAGCAACTGTCGCTGCGTGTTAAACGAAAAACCACCTTCCGACAGTTTGCCGGTGTGGCATTCTGCACAGTGCGTTTTCAGAATCGGAACCACGTCATGCGCAAAGTCGGGGGCTTGTGCGGCATCGGCAGAGTTGATCAACACGACTATGCAGAGAGTCGAATGAATACGAAGCATTTAAAACGGTCTCTCAGAGCCAGTGCGCGAAAATCAGTCCAGCAATTCTGAGGAGACTGTGTCTTTTGTGCAAGTGCTGCCAGGTTTGGCTTACCACAGCTTTATTCGCAGAGTTTTTAGAATGATACTCTTGTTGTTGAAGTCAAAAAACCTGACCAACCGTGTACACCATCACGTGCTGTTGCTGAATCTCACGCGGATCGAGCTCTGCAAAAAAAAGCTCGCGGGAGCTATCTACGACCATCCGTGCGAATTGTGCTGGATAGTCCAACAGCCATCCCGAGTAAAACACGCGGGACATACAGTCGCAAAAGCGAGTGCCGGGTTGCTCTTGTGCGCATCAGGTTTGTGTGAGGGTTACTCAAAGCGATTCTTCTGTTGAGTCGACACGAAGAGACGATTTCCGATTCTGTGACCAGTCGTTACACAGCCTGCTGATTCGGTCGGGCAATCGTTGGCACCACGAGTCTCCTGGTCAAAAGCAAATCAATTCTTCGCGCTGACTTAACAGACTCTTCATTTTTGATTTGCACAATCCCGCCGCTTCGAATCGGGCGGCCTCCACCCTTCGAGCAGAGCAACAACGGACTTCCGGATGCTTCATTTGAACTTCATCGGGACTTCAAATTCCTATCCGATAATGCTCTGCAGTGAAGGAGAGATGGCTAATCGAAACGGGATCCCATATTGGCTCAGTAACTTCACTGATTTGAAATCTCAGAAGGGGCAGTTCAGGAATCGTTGTT
Organism: uncultured Planctomycetaceae bacterium; assembly: GCA_964481505.1. Taxonomy (GTDB): domain Bacteria; phylum Planctomycetota; class Planctomycetia; order Planctomycetales; family Planctomycetaceae; genus Fuerstiella. The sequence continues at coordinate 8,201 of CAYZYB010000030.1, forward strand.
GATTCCGCCCGCACAAACCAAAGATTCTGTTGAAACACAGGAAAGGTTCACGGTCGTGAAAAAGTACACTCCACGGAAGTCCGCTCGACGCGGATTCACCCTCATTGAGCTGCTGGTCGTGATTGCGATCATCGCAATTCTGATGGCCTTGGTTTTGCCAGCCATTCAGTCTGCTCGAGAGGCTGCAAGAAGCACCCAATGTAAGAACAATCTCCGGCAATTCGGAATCGCTCTGTATGCGGCCAGCGACACAGATCCCAATAAACGCCTTTGCACAGGGGCCTTCGACATCAAGCGTGATGGTGACCCAACGCGATTTGGGTGGGTTTCAGACATCGTGAAAGTCAAGGCAGGGCGTCCGTCAGATATGCTGTGCCCTTCCAGTGTTCTGCGAGGGTCAGAGAAGCTGAATGACATGGTTGGTGGAACAGACACCAGCGATGGTTCAAACGCTCCTCTGGACCGACTTGATGTTGGCCCGTTCAATAAGCTGGCTGGCGGGGCTGCCAGTGTTTCGTTTGATGGTAACTCCTATTCTGACGTTGTTTCTCTGGCCACTGCGGCTGTTGACGCCGGGTTTAACACAAACTACGCATCCAGCTGGCACATGGTTCGCGGTGGCTTGCTGTTCACCACAGATACCACCTTTGCTTCTGGCTACGGTGTCGACGGCACAGACTGCAAGGATTTCGGTCGAACAAAAGGTCCTCTGACGCAACGACAGATTCAGCAGTCTGATGTTCCTGGTCCCAATATCCCGATGCTGGCGGATGGAGCTCCTGGTGATGCGTCTGAAGCAGTTCTTTCAACGACGATCAGCCCACAACGCGAATTGTCCGCTGGTGCTCGCCTTTGTGAGTCGTTCAACGATGGTCCGGCTCGCGTGACCGGCGACAGTATTGAAATCATGGATGATACAAACTTCGGTGCAGACTTTACGCCGGTTGACTACGGTGCTGTCATTCCGAATTTCCTTCCAAAACTGGGTGACGCCGTGGGCAGCCCAAGCTTTCCTGTTTCTAACTATCAGACAGACAGCACAATCGGCCTTGTTCTGCAGGACACTCGTGACTTCTTTGCTGTTCACAACAACGGATGCAATGTCCTGATGGCAGACGGTAGTGTCAAGGTTCTTACTGACCAGAATGGCGATGGTTACATTAACCCCGGTTTCCCAACAACGGATGCGTTTACGGAAGAAAGAGATGGCTACACAGACAACGTCTGCGAAGTCAATCACGCTGATGTCTTCTTCGGCATTGAGCTCAACAGAAGCCTGATCATCAAGGAAGACTTCGAAAGCAACTAAGTTGTGCCTAAGTCAAACGGAGCTGTTTGGTTGATAACACAGACCTGATTTTTTTCAGCCAATTGTGCCGACCGCCGAGTCATTGACTGGGTGGTCGGTTTGTTTACTTCCAGGCTCCTATCTCTGTTGGGCGCGGTAAGTCTGTTCGATCACCGACAGACGCTGCAAAAATCTGTTCTAAGTGACCGCCTTGAGCGGTGCAGGAGCGATCGCTGATGATTCATAAACCAGCACTGTTTGTTGCTTCAGCCTTGCTGTGCTGTTGTGGCTGTGGCGGAGGTGAAGACTTCAGCGCTGCACCTGCGGAAATTGCGAATCGAAAACCATTGGCTGAGGAGTCCAATGATGCTCGGAGCGAAAAGACGAAGAATTCACCGTTAGAAGAAAAAGAGGCTGCTGTTACGGTTACAGAACAGTCCGCGACAGATACCAGGACAAAGCCTGGCTCAGTTGATGAGACGAATGAAGACAAAACGCTTAGCTCGAAGTCGCCTGGGGCGACAGTCGGTAAGGCAGCGACCGATGGCAGGGAGTCGAGAGAATCGTTCCAGGCCACAGTCTCCGAGACGTCAGGCACCAGCGATTCTGTGGTGCCGAAACCAGACGAACGACCGGAAGCGAAATCTCCCACAGCTGTCGTCGAAAGCGAAGCTGTTACTGCGAGTGGTAAGACAGAATCGCAGCTTAGGAAAGACAAGGAAACCAATGAATCGACGGTGGATGCGGGAGCGTCGCTGCTGGAAAAGCTAAGCGTCGACGAAAGTAAGAACAGCAAAAAGCGGCCTCGCTCCACAGCACGGTCCAATAGCCGAAATGTCGTTCGCCGAACAGGGCGACTTGCGATTGCAGCGGAAGTGTGGTTCAGGCTGCAGAATCAACTGGCCAAGCGGTTTTATGTGGCCGCTACACATGACGGGCGGAAGATTGCCACATCTTCAGGGCAGCGAAGTCTCGGTGTCCTCAGCACCCAGATTGAATCGCTCAGTCGCTCGCTGGACGGGACGCGAACGAAAAACAACGTTGCAGCTGTCGTGACGGAAAAGCAGGAAGTCACGACTCAACCGGTGACTGGTCTCGCGGGAGACATCTCAGCAATTGAACTTGTTCAGAACGGCGATGTCGTGCTGGTCGGGACAGTTGATGGTCGTCTGATTGCTCGCAGCAGTGCGAATTTTCAGGACTGGGATATTTATGCCCAGGACCTGTTCTCCTTTCAGGACCAGTATCGGCCAGCAGTCAAAATCGCAGACGAACCAGTCTCCGTAGTCCGGAGCATTCGCAAAGATCTTGTTCTCACGATCACAAAGGGGGGTGAGGCTAAGGTGTGGAAGATGTCAGATGTCGTCCACAAGCCAATCAGCCCGCTGGACATGACTGAACAGCAGGCCCGATCACCTGAAGCGCCCGTCGTTTTTGAGGAACCGGTTTATTCTGTCGCCCTTCCGGAATCCAGAGTCCTGAGTCTTTCTGTGTCGGATAACCGGCAGTCGTGTGCTGTTGTCACCTCATCAGAAGTGATCACAGTTTTCAACACAGAGGACGGTGGTGTGATTGATACGCTGACGGCCGAAATGCTGGACGACACGCAGCCTGTGAGTGTTCTGTTTGAAACGTCGCGCAAGTCTGTTCTCGTTGGCCTGGCGGACGGGCGAATTTTCAGGAAGTCGCTGTCCGGTGGCGAACCGATTCGAGGAACAGGCATCGACGGTCTCGAAGTGGACTACGAAATCGTTTTTGCACCGGACCTGCGTGACAAAGCCGGCCCGATCACTGCGATGGAATTCGATCAGGATGGTCAGTTGCTGTATATCGGACGACTATCGGGTAGCGTAAGCCGCTTCGATCTGCCTCGAAAACAGATGATGAAATCTGATCAGCTGCACAAAGGGCCTGTCATCGAAATCCGCAGCACGGCTGTCGGCGTCTTTACGATTGGTGATGACCGCATCGCAAAGCTCTCCGATTTGCCACAATCCGCTGGCAGCCGGAAAACCACTCACTCCTTCACCCTGCCGAAGGATGAGGCGTTAAAGGAAAGCCTGCTGATTGAAACAGACGATCCACTTATCAAAGGCAAATTCACTGTCCGTCGCAATTTTTCTCGAGACGTTGCGGACACCGAAAAAATGGAACTTGAACTGCAGGGAATCCGCCCTGCCGATCCGGTCCTTGCACTCTATGAACATCAACTGCGAGTTGTTTCCGATGACATTCGACGTGACAAAATCCGCGCGGTCATTCGGAGGATGAAGCAAGAGAATGACGGTATCTCAGCGACAGAAAGCGTTGAGCAGGAATCACCTGCAGCAACTGGCAGCAGGAATCGCGTTCCGGTGATGCTGGGCGAAGTCTCGTCGGAATTCGATTATCAGTCCAAACCACTTCGTCGCGCCGTGCTGTCTGTCAGTGACGACGGAAAAGTTGTGGCCGGAGGACAAGTGGATAGCAAGCGGTTTCTTCGAGGTGCATTACCCAACCGCTCCGTCTTCGCGTGGGACCTGATTGCACAAACAAGGTTGCGAGCCTGGCGGCGTTCTGGCGGAATCATGTCTCTTGATCTCGATGTCGGGGCTGGTTTCATTCTGCCCAATCCGCTGTTCGCAAGACTGAGCATGACTGATGGCTCGTCCACAGCCGAAGAACGAAAACTCTCCACTTCAAAGACGTCACCGTACAAGGGCAATGTTGCTGTGGGATACACCGGGATGCCGAGCGTCGCAGGAGACGCGCTCGGAGTCATCAGTCGTGGGGCATCGAAACGTCGAAATGGTGTCGAGGCTTTCGAAGTTTATGTGCCTGCGATTGCCTGGTCCCACGATGGCGAGAGTATTTTCGCCAGCCTGCGCGAAGCCAGTCGGCTGCGTTTGTTGGAACTTGACGGTCGGACCCTGGAGGTAAAGTCTGAGCTGGCCAACGAAATGGTCTCGGGGGTATGGAATGTGGACAAAGTTGAGCCAGATCGAGACATCCTGGGCACAACTCACATTCTTCCAGCGCCTGGAAATCGAATGCTCCTAACCTATGGGCACTACGCCGAAAAAAATGCTCCTTATCAGCTTCGAGTCTGGAAACGCAGTGGGCGCGGCTGGCCAAAGGAGCAGGTGGTTACGCTTAATTCCAGGCAACCCATGCTCGACACAGAAGGAACTGACACACCCCTGCAATTCGTCAATCAATCGACGCGGCAGGTTGCGGCCGTTGGTTCAAGAGGAGTGGCAATCATTGATTTGCGAACCGGCCACGTGTCCGACACGCTGGAGATTCCTGAGGTGAACGGACGACGTCCGTCCACGCTGTTGTCACCCGACGGACAACAGCTGTTTGCTGGTGATCAGGAAGGCAATGTCTGGATCTGGACGCTTCGAGACGTCAAACGAAAACCACGAAAGTTCAAAGGACATGCTGGTTCGATCACAGGGCTCGCCGTTTCTTCGAACTCACGATTTCTCGCAACCGCCGGAGAAGAAAATCGAATTCGAACCTGGGATTTATCAACACTCACGGCAGGAGTTGCCAAATCGCCGTTGTCGGCGGCACGATGAGTGCGCCAGTAACGCGGTTAACAGATTCTTAACACACAACCACCCCTGGTGTTCACACACCCGTGAGATAATCCGTTGAAACGATCATTACTCCCTGTCATCCAGATGTTCTCCATTCGTTCCATAAAGAAGGTTCTCCTGTCGTGAGTACTGCGACCAGCTGCGAAAATTGCGAGTCGGATGTACCTTCCGACGCAAAATTCTGCCCGGAATGCGGAACCAGGATTCTAACGTCTGCACAGAAAGGCAATCTTCCGCAGAACTCAACAGCGGCGCCGAAGTCGGACATTCGATTGGTTCCCGAACCGAACGGAAATACGAACGTTGTTCATCGTGTGGCTTCCAATGGCCAGCGCAACCGGAATGGATCACGTCAGGTCAATCAGCGGAATGGCGCTGCACGTAACATCGAATCGAAGCCTGAGTCTCCAGTCAACAGAACTGACCGCACCACAAGTTCAGCCAGTGGTGCGGATGTGTCCGGTTTTCTTCGGCCGGGTGTCACGAATGATGCCCGAGCTGCTATGGACGCAATAAGTCTCGAAAGCGAAGAGGATCGCCTTTCTATTGATGAAGCATCGGAACTTCTTAGCGAACTGCTTCCCGCATCGGCAGCGGCTGCGAAACACAGCGAAGCAGATAATGTAGCCGTGACAACGTCCGCGGATTTCAACGAAGTGGCGATTGAATCGCCTACAATGATGGGCTCGCTCACCGATACATCCACTGAGATTCGTCTGCTCCGTCCCAAACAGCAGTCCTCACCTGCAACACCGGCGACGGCGAACCGACGAATGCAGCCTTCGACGCAAGACAGCGCCTCGAAAAATGTTCGTCCT
>CAYZYB010000031.1:0-13810 GCA_964481505.1 uncultured Planctomycetaceae bacterium
GCGTATACAACAGCCCCGGGCTGTCCATAGCGAATACGTCAATGACCGTATGATGTTCTGAACAGTCGTTGTCGATAGAAACATGCGGAGCGACCGGTTCCAGTACTTTCGGCTTTTTCGTGAGACGAAACAATCCGCTGCGGCGAAAAACGTGATCAACAGTCGTCTTGTTCATCAGTACGTCCGTCAGCGCCTGGCTCACTTCCTGGATCCGCGATTCAGCAACCTTTCCAACGAAGTCGTTGTCACTCACGAGAAACGAACCGATCATTGTGCCTTCGGCAGTCGTACATGACTGAGCACCATGAATGTCCATTCGAAGCCCGGAAAGTACTCCCGCCACTTTGTGAAAGCTGCCTGGCTCGTAGCGACTTATCGCGAAGATCCGGTAAGTGACAGTATCTGTTTCGGCATCGTACTCACCATCAATCCGCACCTCCTTTTCCGAAAGCTGTCGGATGTTCTTCATATCGCGAGCAACCCGATCAGGTTCTTCCATCATCAGATAGAACGGTGGCAACGCGTCAAGCTGACGATCAATCCAGGCCGACCACTCCGCTTTATCTTCACTGGCTTCGTCGCTGACTTCCTTTTCGAAGGTGGACTTTACGTGCTCCCGCAGCAACTGCAGTCGTTCGCGTTCCAGATGATTGATCGGCCGACCACCCAAAATCAACATCGTGCGGTTGTACAGGTCCGCCAGCAAATCTCCCTTCCAGTCTGTCCAGACATCCGGGCCAACGGCTTTGATATCCGCCACCGAAAGCACGTAAAGCATTCGTAGAGATTCCGGAGCACTCACCAACCGCGCAAATTCCATGAGCATTGCCTGCTCAGTCAGGTCACGGCGAAATGCAATGTCCGGCATCACCAGATGCTGTCGCACAAGAAACATCATCATCTGCTTCTTGTGTTCAGCCACTTGAAGACGAACGCCAACTTCTTCTGCAATTCCTTCGCCGATAATGCTGTGATCGCCCTCGCGCCCCTTGCCGACGTCGTGCAGGATCAAAGCCGTATGCAATGTTGCTTTGTGTCGAACGCTGTTGTAAGCCGTACCGACCGGGCTATCATCGTTTATGAGAGCAGTGACTTCATCGATCGTTTTTAACGTGTGTTCGTCAACCGTATAACTGTGATACTGGTTGAACTGCATCAGACATCTAATTTCCGAAAAGTGCGGGATTAACCAGTCGAGCACCTTGGTTTCGTACATCGCTCGCAAGGTAATCGGCAGGCCATTTGCCGCACGCAACACAGTACGAAAGCGTTGACACGACTTTCGGCTCGGCTCGTCAGGCAATTCGGTCGCGACTTTCCCAATCACACGACGAGTTTCTGCAGAAAGCGCGACCTGGTGTTCGGCAGCCGTGGCGAACACTTCCATCACTCGCTCCGGATGCTTATTCAGGGCTACGACAAAAGCATCGTCAACACTCAACACGCCTTCCTGAATCGAAAATCCTTTCGGGCTCTTCGGTGACAGAATCACACTCTTTAGCCTCGACAGCAATCCAGGACGATGTTCTGTTTCCGTTACGCGACGAGCGATCTCGGCAACCTTCGATGTATGCCCAAAATACTCCTGCATGAAATCTTCGATGCCTTTGCGGAAGTCGTCTGCACCGTGACCGCGGCTACGTATGATCTCCAGCTGCAGATCCCGCGTGAGAACATCCTGCTTGAGTCCCGCTCGACAATGCAGCTCCAATCGCAAAGACGTCAGGAATTCGTCCGCCTGACTTAAAACAGCGAGCTCCTGCGTGCGAATCGAATTGTGTTCCAGTAACGAAGAGGGATCGGAATCGCCAAACTGTGCGAACGTAACCCAGCGTATCAAATGCAAATCACGTAAACCGCCCGGAGAACGTTTCACGTCCGGTTCCAACTGGTTGACCGAATCGCCTCGCGCCATCCATTCGTCGCGGCGAGACTCAACACAGGCGTCGACAAAACGGTCCACGGGATCTCGAAACACTTTTTTCTGAATCAGATCATTCAGAGAGTCAAAAGCCGATCGGTCACCCAACAGAAAACGCATATCGACCAGCGATGTCGCAAACTGCACATCTTCGTTGGCGAAACGGACAACATCGTCCGGTGTACGAATACTGTGCCCCAATTGCAGGCCGGTATCCCAACAGTCACGCACAAAGCTCGACAAAACGGCTTCCAGTTTATCTGCGACTTTCGGCGGAGAAACCAGCAATAAATCGACATCGGAATACGGGGCAGGGCGGCGACGGCCATTTCCACCGACACAGATCAACGCAAATTCTGCGGCTTTCGTAACTCCATGCGCGGACAGTGCCAGCGTCATCATCTCCAGCAGCAGCGCGTCCATCTGGTCTGAATACCAGTTGCAGATTTCGATACCGTTTTCGCCCGCCTCCATCCGTTCTGTGACTTGCGCACGCCGAACGGCAATGTAGTCGCGACGCTGCTGGGGGGTAGAAAAATCAGTTGCAGAAGCAGTATCGGTGGCCACGGGTTTTGATCACGTAAAATGAAAAATGGCACGCGAGACAGAATTGTCCCACATGCCATAAGGATATCGAAGTATTGATTCAGAACCAGCGTTACTCTGCCGGAAGGATTGTGCTGAACATGTAACTTTGAACGTGAAATACTGACGGAAGACAGTGCAGCCCCCGTGACTCAACATAATTAACGAAATTCAGCCCCTTAAATCGCCTCAGTGCCGCTTTCGCCGGTTCGAATACGAACGATTTGTTCGAGCGTGGATACGAAAATCTTGCCGTCCCCCACCTGGCCGGTTCTGGCTGCTTCACAAACCGCATTGACCGCGCCATCCAACTGGTCTTCCGGGACCACAATCTCCATCTTCACCTTTGGCATGAAATCCACAGTGTATTCGGCGCCACGATAAGTCTCTTTATGGCCTCGCTGTCGTCCAAAACCACGAACTTCTGACACCGTCATTCCCTGCACGCCGGCGCCAGTGAGAGCTGACTTCACATCTTCGAGTTTGTAGTGGCGAATAATCGCCTCAATCTTCTTCATTATCGCTTTGCTTTCCTATAACGAGATTCTGAGCAGGGATGAAGGCTCGGGCGAGTGGTCTCCCTTCCAGCGTTGAGACGCAATTCGCATGCCGTTCGCCGTGAGTCAAAAAAAAGCAGCAATTTCTGTGTAGCCAGCCTCCGAATCGCCTAAATCCTCGGCAACATGCTCAGGAGTTGTGCAGAATCTGCCGATGAGGCACCATTTTTCCCGAGAATTGTGATGACCACGGCGTAGGTCTCAGCAAGTGACTCTTCCGTTCCGCCTTTCAACCGACCAGTTTCGATAACGTGCAGCCAGAACTTCTCATCATCGCCGCCATCGGTTGTATTCTCGGTCGGATTGCCGCTGGCTGGAGCGCCTTCATGCTGGCCGACATGAATTCCGGCGGGCTGATGCGATGTCCTTCCTGCGACGCAGAGGTCCCTCGGAAAACTCGCTGGCTTCGCGTGCTGCCGATCCGTTGCCATTGCGGACAGGGTTCGAGCATCAAATGGCATATAGCCAGTTCTGCGGCACTCGGAATTCTTTTCTACATCTACGCGTGGTGTCTGCTGAATTCGAACTTCGCCTGCCAGGCACTCCATGAAGTTCGCCCGGAATCACCGTTGCTATACTCGCGTTTGCCGTTTCATCTGACGTTGATTTTTCTGATGTGGGTCGCAACGGTGACGGACTTACTGGACTACGTCATTCCGGACGAAGTCATCTACCCCGGAATTCTGATCGCCGTTGTCGGCGCGTTTGCTGTCGGTGAACTCCAGATGATTCACATCTGGGTGAACTGGGACGAAGCCTACGTCAGTTTGTACGGACCATATCTCCCCGAATGGATGAAGAATCACCACCATCTGCACGGACTGGCGTGGAGCGCAGCCGGGATCGCCATGGGAACTTCGATCACGTGGCTCGTTCGCTGGTTGTCCGGGAAGATTCTGGGCTATCCGGCACTTGGCGGTGGAGACGTAACACTCATGGCGCTCATCGGGGCGTTCATCGGCTGGCAACCAACGCTCTGCGTCCTCGCGATCGCACCGCTAACCGGAATTTTCATAGGAGCCTTCGTCAGAATTTTTGCCGGCCGCAGCTTCGTCGCCTACGGACCTTACCTGACGTGCTCCACATTCATTGTGCTGTGTACATGGCGCTGGCTATGGGCAGACTATTTCACAATGCGAGACATCTTCGGGCATTGGCCATCCGTGGCAGGACTCATCGGCTTCTCCTTCGGCTGCCTTATCGCTCTACTGTTCCTTCTGCGGTTGTTTCGAGCGCTTCCGACCGAAAAACTGCGACGGCAATGATGACCTGAGATCTACCTGGCCATGGCCGCTCAGTGAATGGCCGATGGCTCCGACACCGCGTGGCAGGTGGACCAGCAATGCCAGCCACAATCCCACCGGGACAAATGCCTCCGCCCAGCGGAACAATTCACCAGTCTTCGTACAGAATAGACTTCATATCGCTGTTGGGCGGCAGACTGTTCACTTTTGCCAGCAGTGGCGAATGCCCGCAATGCCACAAGACAATTGCTCATTGCAATCTATATGTGTCGAGAGCAAAAGTGACTTTGCGACACGTGAATGCGGCAGAGCACGTGAGGGAAAACGCGTTGCACGGTTAGAAAGCACTTCGCGTTTAATCAACAAGCTAAGATTCTGAATCTGCTAAGTTCTCGAGGGACAACTCAACCTCGGCAATGAATTGCTCAGCAAGATCTTCGCTTTCCGTGACAAATGGGTAAATTACTTTTCCGTCCACAGGGCAAATGCGAAGAACAAACATCTGCACATCCTGATACGGATCGTCCAATGGCCGCAGCTTCGGCGGTTCTTCGGGGCCTCCACTCACCCATCTGAATTCAAGCAGTGTCAGTTTGCTGTCAGATCGAAGCTTAAACTTTTTGACGAATTTCCGCAGTCCGCCAATTCGGTAAATCAATGAAGCCGAATCAGTATGGAATTCCACAGATCGAGGACAAAAAGTCACATACCCAAGTAGCAGAAGGCTAGCCAAGGGAAGAGCAAGCCAGCCCAACAGCTGCCAAGCCCTTTCATCCATCGAAAGATGAATAATGACAACAATCATGCAGGCAAAGGCGATCGCGGGAATAACCAGGCCGGGCCATATTCGACGCCTCGCGCGCACGAGCACGCTTGTGTCGTTCTTCTGCAAATGCAAATCATGCGCCGCATCCGTCGCCTTTAGGAATGTGTACGGACCGCCAAAATGATTAAAACGCCAACCCGAACTGTTGACTCGAATCCTCACCATCCTGGTCCATCCCCAGTCGCAATTCGAATATCACAGAGCAAAGGCAAAATGAAAACCGTCCGTTGACCCTGGCATTCTCCAATTGATTATAAGATCAACGAGTTCCAGTGCGTGGATCACACCTTGCCAAACGCAACTCCACCTTTGCGTGTTTGCTATTGTTGTCGGACCAGAGTCGGGTCGTCGCTGAGTTTAATGTCTACGAATCGATCCTCGGGCGATCGCGGATTTGACCAATAGGCTGGCTTCTCCCAGACCACCCGTCCACCTTCACTGCAGCGAAGCGGTCGAGACGTCGCCGCCGCAGCCAACCAATACCATTCTTCCGTCCGGGGATCATTCCAGACCATCAGGAGAGCATCTGGGTCATCGTCTACCAAGCCGAACGAATAGACGGCGCCCTGCGTCACGCCGTCGCGCGCCGCCTGATGGTGAAAGCGATAGACCGTCTGAGGTAGCATTTTCAAAAGTTCCCATTGTTTCGTTCTCAGTTCGATACTGATGGACTCCGCAATCGCAAGCAGCTGATCGTCTGGTTCGGTGTCTGGGTTTGTCGTGGGCTGAAGTTTCGCCAGTTGTCGTCCGCTGCCGCCTGCCGTGGGACTCCACTTGCCTTTTTTTGGCAGTCTGCCCTGTATTGGTTCATCGCTGACGGATGTCACTTCAAGAAAATACTGTCCTGTCCGACGAATACTGGCACTGGCAAAGACGCGGGGAATCCCATCTTCGTCATTGAACACGAAGGTCTCAGCGCTGACTGGAAAGCCCTTCGATGGAGTTCGACGAAGCAGTGGTTCCCTGTTCAGCCAGAGCGTCTCTCTGGAGTCTGTTTTTAATTCCAGATCTTCGACAGTCTTGAGAAACAGCTGATGTCGCTTTTCAATCGGTGACAGCTTTGGCTTTTCAACAGAGGGCAGAATCTCGACCTCCGCCAGGCCGTTGCTCATCGCAATCCACATGCGATCCTGCACAAACAAAGCGTCGTGGCACGTAAAGTCGGCAAATGATTTGATCGAAAAACCGTCGCGTGGCCCATAACTATCCACTTCGCCCGTTTCCTTATGGACACGACAAAGCCCGGAACTTCGGAAGAAGTCCCGGGGTCGCCCGCCGAACCAAAGATAGTCGCCACGATCGAAAAGAAAATGCGTGTTTTAAAGAGACCCTAAATCGTGGTTGGTGGTGTAGATTCGTCCATCCGGCTTAAGTTCCTCTAAGTGCAGCTTCCGTGAAGATTGGGCATTCCAAAATGTTCCGTTGTCGTAGAACAATTTGCCTGGAACGATCCGGTCGAAAAAATCTGTCCAGCTGCCGTTTTGTTCGTCCCATTGATAAACACGGGATTTTAGCGTGATCAGAAGTTTCTGGTTTGCCACCATCATGCCGGTTGCCGAAATATTGGTCTCAGCACTACGTGGTTTAGCGTCGCCAAGATACCGAACAGCTCCGTGTTTATTGATGTGAACGATACCACCTGCACTGACTCCGGACGTAAGCACGCGCGCGTAAGTGTCATCCCCAGCAACGGCAAACGCAACAACTCTATCTGCGGGCAAGCCGTTGGCTTTCGTGAACTGTGTCGTCATCCTGGAGGCCACGTTCACCTTCCAAAGTCCATTTTCCTTAGTGCCAGCCCACAGCGTTCCTTCTCTGACGGCAAGACAAGTCACGTGGTGCGGCACGTTTTTGAAGTCACTCCATGTCTTTGTACGGAGATCCAGAACCCAGATGCCTGACACTCCTCGATATCCCAGCTTCCCGCAGAACAATCGTTCGCCGTCCGTTGCCAGTTGTTCCGCGTGTTGTCCGGCAACGGGGAAATCGTGATGTCGAACCGAAATGTCACGCTCTGATTTCAGAGGAACCCCGCCGAGTTCGATAATCTTCTGTTCAGTCGTTGGATCAATCCTGGCGCTCTTCTTCAATTCAGAAGAGGAAAGATACGCATCGCGTGCTTTGTCAGGCTGATTCGATGCTTCATACGCTTTTCCAAGCGTACGGTAGTAGTCACGTGCCCATCTGGACATATGCACCACCCCATTTTCCGGCCACACTTTGGCTGCGTTCACTTGATTCAGCAATGCGACCGTTTGAAGGGGCCGTTCCGAATTCAGGAAGTAAGACGCTGTCGCAAGAAGTTCAGGAGAGACGTATTCGAGGGGACGTTGCCTGGCCATGATGCGGGCAGCGTACGCCTGGTGATTGGCCTCGACTTGCTCGTCTGTCAGCAGCAACGATGGAAGGTTTTCGAATGCTGATTTCCGAAAATGCTCATCGGGGTGCTGTGCCCATTGGTCGAGCAGTTGCTGTGCTTTCTTCCGGACGTCAACGGGGGATTCGGAGTGTGTTAAGATCTGCTCTAACGCTGCGGCCACGGCGCCAGCGTCGAATTTGTGACTGCGGTGTAGAGGATCGTTTCGTTCGCAACGTTTCCAGCCAAGAGTTGTTGTTTCTAGCAGACCAGCGAAATCTTTTCTGGCTAAATGGAGATCAGTTACCCACCTGAATTCAGCGATGGTACTTACCGTACCGTAAGGTGCGTTCGACAAGATAAAATTTACGCGTTCAATGAATAAAGGGACGTGCTCAGCTACAATTCTACGACCGCCGCGATGATGTCGGTATATCGCCATGAGATGTCGAAAGGAAGCGACTGCGAGGGGCGATTCCTGTTCGGCGTTGATGATCTGTCGGAACAGTTGATCGCTGCGTGTCGGATTCCAGACGCCTGGGACATGAAAGCTGTAGCAATACCCGAGTGCGAACTGCGCGGACCGGTTTTCCGGTTGTAAAAACAACACGGTCTCAAGACGGTCGATGGATTTTCTCAATAGGTGATGGCCTAAATCTGAACCCCCCGCTACTCCCGGTCGCATTGGCAACGGAGATTTCACCATCCCGACATAGTACGTCCCGAAACCGATAGTTGACCTGTTAAACCGGCGAACGTCGCGGATCGCAAGGTCGTGCAGTTCCTTAGCTTCATCAAACGTGGGGGCATCGGCTGCCGAGGTGACCGACTTGCTGAGTTCGAGCGATTCAATGAAGTGAGACGTCAGTTCACGCAGTGTCTTAGTGGTGTCTTCTTTGACGAATTCTTTCTTCACCGACATTACAACCTTACCCGTAAACGCCTGAGTCAGCTTCGCATTGACGATCATGTGGATGTTATTCTCTGCGTCAATCCGTTCATTGACTGTGCCGTGAATGTGATACAGACTGGCTCGCGCTGGAAGAGTGTCCGGCAGATTTTCTCGATCCGCCAAACCGGAGGCCACAAGTTCCAGTTCGCTCAGAAGGCTGCTCATATCTGTACGTTGCAGTACCTGAAAGCCCCCGTGGCGGCGCAGCTGCTCTGTGATGACATCTCGGACGATCAGTTCCAAAGGACGAACGTGGTCGAACTTCCCTTCGCTTTCGAATGTTCCGACGGAAACTGACAAGCCAGCGGTTTTGGGGCTGCGGATCACGGCATTCACATAGTGGATAATCTGCTCTGCGGCCTCTTCCACATCAACGGCATTCATCTGAACAACGGTAGCACCGCGAATAACGCCGGTCAGCGGTTCCGTAATGCGAACCGACGCTGTGCGTCTGTCGTCAGCCAACGCTTCATTCAGTTTGACCGACACGATCAGGTCGGCTGTTGCCAGTTTGCCGAGCTGTAGAGTTCTCGCGGCATCATTTGCCTGAGCCTGACTCAGCATGAGTTCGTAAAGCACAAGATCGATCTGCTGGCGTTCGACAACGGCGATTCCAGAACGCTGAATGGCTTCCGCTTCCATCAGCGCGAGTAGCGATTTTGATAGTTCCACGTCTGCATCGACCGTGCTGTCTTCGACGGTGGCAGTGAGTGCAACCGTCGTCTTCGATGGGCCTTCGGCTGCGAACACAACAGGCGAGGTCAACACAATCAGGATCAGCGCGGCCGATTTCAGGGGAATCATTTGAGTCTTCCTGTGCACATAAAAAGCGTCTGCTTGTAGGCGTAGGCCGGATCCAGGCGAGGGGCAACGCTGCTCCGGAAGTTGAAAGGTTTACCGGAACGGCGATTCGCCTGTTCCGGCCTACTTTGGCTTCTGCGGTTGGTCTTCCACCAACTCCGGATGTTCACTCAACACGACTTCGATGTGAGAAGCTTCGTTGGATCGCGGTTCGGCCTGATGGCCGGCCTTCTCCCATATCAGTTGCTCGTGTTCGCTGCAGCGCAGTGGTAGCGATGTGGCCGCAGCAGCCAGCCAGTACCACTTTTCCTTTTTGGCGTCGAACCACACCTTGATTAGCACATCTGGATCGTCGGTCATTCCGTATGCGAAGATCGCTCCGAATTTGGCGGTCGCTGATCGCGTTGAGAACCGATGAATTGGCAAGGTTCGGCGCCGGGAAGAAGTCCATTGATTCGCCTTCACAGAGATCTCAACCGAGTCCGCAATCGTTGTCATTGCAGCAAGCTGGTCTTCCGCTGTCGACGAAGGTTCGGGCTGGACGGTTGCCAATCTGCGCCCGCTGCCACCGAATTCCGGCTTCCATTCCCCGAATCTTTCGAGGTTACCGGAGATCCGACTGGGCGCCAATGAGCCAACTTCTGTTAACAGTTTCCCCTGTTCATTCAACCTGGCCGACGTAAATGCCTGGGGAACACCGCGGTTGTCAATCAGCAGATACAGCTCACCTTCCAGATAACGATTTTGCCCCTGATTCCGATACTCCAGCACGGGAACTCCACCATGATCAAAAGCCCTGCGGTTTGCGTATTGTTTGATTTCCTGGTGCGAGGCAGTCTTAAGGAACAGCTCATGTCTTTGGTTAGCCAGTGTTGTCGGAATGGCGTCAGTCTTGCGAGGTGTCACTTTGGCAAGTCCTGCTGAAGTGGCAAGCCAAAAGTCATCGCCGATGCTCACACCGTCGTATACAGAATACCCATTGCTCCGCCGAAAGCCGTCGCGGAGATTGTACATCTTGAAGTCGAGTGTCTTTCTGTTGAACCGATAGAACCCGGCGCTGCCGTATCGAATCCATGGTGATCCACCAAACCAGACGTCGGTGCCGTGATCGATAACGAATAAAACTCGATACCCGGCCGATTGTTCCCCCGGCGGAAACCACGCCGATCGAAATTCCCGCGTCAGCATCTCCGGTGCTCCCAGAGGCGAAAGCTCTCTGCCATAGCCGGACACCCATGCGTGATCACGGCCATTAAACACACCGACAGATCGGAGCTCTGAAGTTTCCTCCTGAGTCCACGTGTTCTGCTTTCTGTCCATTACGTGCAAGGAAGAATTCGTTGCCACGATGATCTGTGTGTCGGTCGATGCCAAAAAGCGTGGCACGTTGTTCGGAGCATTGGTGTCTTCCAGAATTGTCACCTCATCGCCTGCATCAATTCTAACGAGACCACCAGCGCCGCTGACGCCGATTCCGACGTATGTGCCCGTGGCCGTCGTCATCACGGTGCTGATGCGGTCGTCGGGGAAGCCAGTTTCGTGAGTGAAAGATGTCCAGTGGTTTGAGTTCAGGTCGCATTTCCACAGACCATCCTTTTCGGTGGCGACCCACAACGTACCCTGGCCTGCGTCCATGTCCTGCACCCGTCCGAAACTGGGCGAAAGACGTTCCCAGCGGGCCGATTCGAGCTTGTATTCCAAGACGCCCCCGTGAATACCGCCTCCCGCTGCGAACAAGCTACCGCCGTCGTATGTGAGCGTTTTTGCGATGAACGGTTGTCCATTCGTCTGTGGGATGTACGTGACGTCGATGTCGCGGTCGTCGCGAAGCTTTGGTCCTCCAAGTTCTTCGATCTGCTCTTCGATACGCGTGTTGTCAATCAGACCTCGACACCGCTCAGCGGCCTGCGTCAGAACTTCGACAGCCAGATCCGTCTTTCCTTCGTGGGCATAACAGTAGCCCTGTTCAATCCAGTAGTAGCCATCGCCAAAAAAGTAGAAGGTCGGTGGTTTGACAGAATCCAGCAACTTTCTGGCCAGATCGAAGCGTTTAGCAACTCGAAAATTCCTTGTTGCTGAGATCAAATGCGAACTCCAGAGCAGAGATGCATTCGCCGACAATTCCTCCACCCGTTTACCGGTGGCCGCGCGTACGTATATCTCTGCCGCCCCTTGATAGTCTCTCCTCTGGGTTGCCTTGCTCGCCAAATAGCTGACTGCATACTGTCTCAAGACCGGATCACGACCTGCAAGCATCAACTCAGGTGACGGAAATTCCGGTGTTCGAGTGTGCGGGGATCGCTTCCTTAACATCGAAGACAAGTACCTCGTTGTGCCCACCAGGTATTTGCGTTCTTTGCACGATTCGTCCAACGCTGACTTTGCACAAAGTTGCAGCACATCCTCGATCAATTTGTCGTCATTACATTGCGAAGCGACTCGCGAAAATAGCCAAACAGTCTGAATCCAATCGTAGTTGTAATATTCGCTCGGCATTCTCAGGAAAGCGTGAGCAGATAGCCGCGCTCCTGCGACGGCATTTTCAGGTTCGATCTCTTCACTGCGGTAGTGCCAGCTGAGTTCCGCGAGAAGCTGCAGTGATACGGCTTTCAGTCGGATGTCCTCGGTAGCGGCGGCAACCTTTCGCAGCAATTCCTCGGCCACTTTGTCGTGTTGATGTTTCGTATCAAAGGACATTGCAAACGCCAGCGCATAGGCAGCTTCGTAATTGCCAGGATGGATAAACAGGATTGTCTCAAGGCGGTCGATGGATTTTTGCAGGATCGATTTCCCCAGCGCAGACTCCGACTTCAGCCGTGGTCCTCCCAACGGACCTTTGATTTCGAGGTCACGTGAGTGACCGTTAACCGGGCGTTTGCGACGAAAACGTCTCAGGTCCGCCAGCGTGGCTTCGAAAAACGATATTATTTCTTCCGTTTCCCGAGCCAAGGCAGGGAATAAGTTCAGATCGCGGTCAGTACCAGAAATGTGTCCGGCAAACACGTCGACTTCCTGAGCGAGTGCCTGTTCCATCTTCTCGGGCGTAACGACAAATCGAAAATCCTTCACTGAACGGTTCGTCGCTGCATTGATCAACTGCCCCGAAACAACAATCCGAAAAATGCCGTCGTCGTTGGTCTCATCCACCTGCCCCTGGACAAGAAAAGCGGCAGCGCGAGAGGGAAGCGTTTTCGGAAGACGGCTGCGGTCGACCATCGCCGACTGCATCAATTCCAGTTCCGCCAGCAAAGCCTTCATCCCGGAACGCTGGACGACATAGAATCTGTTTGATTTGTCTAATGCTTCTTCCTGAGCTGCATTCGTTTCTGCGTTCACCAGTGTGCTGTTCCACGACATCAGCCGCCGTGTGAACATGTCGCGCAGTCCCAGCTCAAGCGGCCGCAACCGTTCGAAGCGTCCTTTGCATTCGAATGGAGCAACGGCCACTGTGACGGGTGTCTGTGTCGGGTTTGTTCTGACAACTCTGAAGTAGCCAGCAATCTGCATCGCAGCCTGGTCGATTCGGTCATTGTCGATGGACGCCACCGAAACTCCGCGGACCGCCCCCGTTTGTGATTCGACAATTCTGACCAACACCCGCGATGCAGTCCCCGCGTCCGGTGTTTCCGGAGCTTTCAACTCCAGCGTCACGATCAAATCAGCAGAGGCAATTTTCCCCAGTTGCAGCTGCGATTCAGCGCTACCTTTCAGGTCTGCCGAAAGAGCCAGTTCGTGCATCGCGAGGTTAACATGGCGACGTTCGACAATCACCAGATTGGACTGAGTCGTAAGTTCAACCTGCAGCAGATCCAGGAGGCCGTTCACCAGATCTACCTGGTCGTTGCTGGCGTTATCGTAGACTAGCGCTGTGACCGCAACTGTCGTTTCTCCTGCATGTACCGGGTCGAGAGCAGCGAATATTCGCACTGTCAGCAGAACAGTCAGAAGTTGTCGAATCGGCATGGTTAAATCCCAATGAACGCAAACGTAGGTAGGGCCACTTCCCACCAGACACCACGTGACGGTCGGCCGGTGTGAACCGGCCCTCCGCTCTACTTTCTCTTTTGCTTAACGATCTTTGGAAGCAGACGGCTGGCGATTTCTGCGGCGGCTTCCTGAAGAGCCATCTTGCCTGCGATCTGATCGGCAAGGTCGACGGCGACGGAAACCTGTCGATCGATGGCCAAGACCTGACCTGTTTTTGTATCCAGAGCCTTTAGTTCGAGTCGAGCTTTCACGGATGTGAGGTTGCCGTGTCGAGCTGCGAACTGACTGAAACCTTCACCGATCAAAGCGACATCTGCATCGTTGCGTTTGCCCGCTTTGCGATCGATAACTTCAAAACCCAGTTCTTTGCAGATGACGGCCAGCTCTGTTTCTGCCGCAGGATCGATCGTGGCCTGCCCGATATGCCTTTCCTCAACATCAATCCAAATGGATGGCCGCTTGCCTTTGCCCAATGACTTTTTCAAAGTTGCAATGCGGTCCCGTTGTGACTTCGGCTTCGCCACCAGGTCGGTGGCTCGCCCGGAAATCGTTTTCGCTACTTCCTTCGCAAGCTCTTCGAC
>CAYZYB010000032.1:0-13537 GCA_964481505.1 uncultured Planctomycetaceae bacterium
GACCTACACCACTGTGAGGTCCACGTTTTTTCGTGCGCGATACACACACGCCTTCCGTGCAAATGTTCAGGAAAATCTATTGACGAGTTCCTGCCTGGCTGTGACCACAAGCTGTGAAGCGGCTTACAACGTTGAAATGGCAATGTTCGGCATCTTGAGAGACGCTGAGTCAAATCTACAACGCGCTGTTGTCCGATCGACAAACAACGGTTGCTGGATGCAGTGGATAGAGAAAATGGGTAACACTGCTTCGTGTGGCAATTCACCAATAGTACATTGGCACGGTACGTGCCTTTGAAGAAGGTGAACGCGGCAAACTCTTGTCGCAATATCGACCTGCTTACAAAGGAGCAAATCGTGAACTACAAAACGATCACCACACTGACAGCAACTCTTCTTCTGGCATCAATCGCATCCGCTGGCGACGTCACTTCCGGATACTCTGGCGACGCAGAACGTTCAGTAAGTCGTCACAACGAAACTCAGACCGCTGGCCTGTTTGACGCTCTGACCGGATTCACAAGAGGTCGTAACTCATACGGTTACGGATCCGGCTATGGGTCTGGCTACACATCGGGCTATGGAAACTACAGTTCGCGTAACACCGGCTACCGCAATTCATCGTACGGTCGAGGATATTCAAATGGCCTGAATCGCTATCTGCCAACGCGATACGGAAATTCACGCTACGGCCATCAGAACGGTTATGGAAGCGGATACAGCACCGGCTATCGAGGTGGGTACGGCGTCCGTGGAGCTGGGCATGGATCTTCGTACGGATACGGAGCTGGTCGCGGGCTGTCTCACAACAACGGCTACTATGGTCGCTAATCCGGAGACATCAGCAATGACAATACGGCATGCATGCCTTTCAAGACGAAGGGCATTTCTTCAGCAACGCGCTCATTCAATGAAGGATGACCCGATGGCGACTGACGTAGAACAAGCGACTCGCTTGTTTATTGCCCGCAGATTCAGAAAACTGCAACGCGCGGTGTGACCTGCCTCATCGACCGCATAACAGAACGAACAACGCCGAACAGACAACAAACGACGTTAGATTTGGGCAAGCCACTGCTGCGACAGAAAGACACAACCGGGTCGGTTGTGCTACGACAGCTCGGGCATTGGCGTGGTGTTTTCAAGCAAATACTGAGGCCGACCGGTGAGGTCGGCCAGTTTCAATGCATCGGGGTTGATACCCAGATGCCGATACAGCATCGCGATCACTTCGCTGAAGTGCACCGGGCGTTCCGCTATTTCCCCGCCGAGTCGGTCGGTGGCACCGATGACCTGGCCTGTTCGGAAGCCGCCGCCCGCCAGCAGGCCGCCGCCGACGCGTGGCCAGTGGTCTCGGCCTGCGTCTTTGTTGATTCGTGGCGTACGACCAAATTCCCCCCATGCAACAACAGCCACGTCATCAGCCATACCGCGGTTGTGCAGGTCTTCGATGAGTGCCGACAAGCCCTGATCAAACTGCGGCAGGTGAGTGTCCTTCATGCCGTTAAAGTTGTTGCTGTGGAAGTCCCAGCGTCCGAAGTTCAGGGTGACAACTCGGCAGCCGGCTTCCACCAGGCGGCGAGCCATCAGGAAGTGTTCGAGGTTTCTCGGAGCACCATCGCCATAGTTCTTTGGATCGCCTTTGCCGTAACGTTCGATGATGGCTGCGGGCTCGTTCGAAATATCCAACGCGTCTGCCAGCGACGTTGATGTCAGAATGTCGAAGGCCTGTTGTGTCAGGTTGTCCATGCCTTCCAGCGTTCCACTGGCGTCGATGTCGCGACGAATTCTATCGATGCTGGTCAGTAGAGCTTTGCGGCTGTCCAGTCGAGACGTGTCGATGCCCTGCAACTTCATGTCGTTGCGAGCCGGACCGGAAGGACGGAACGCAGAATGAGCAACCCCCAGGAAGCCAGGATGGCCCGGAGAACCATACGGCGGATGCCCGGCGTTGGGAGACAACCCGACAAACGGTGGAACCGCATCGTTGCGAGCTCCCAGCACCTTCGATGCAACAGAACCGACAGACGGCCAGCCTCCGGCCGGCTGATTTGGAACCTTCCGGCCGGTGTAGCAGATAAACGAATCATGCGCACCGCTGGGTGAACCGTGCATGCTTCGCAGCGGCACACACTTATCCATGATTCCTGCGAGCCGCGGCATGTGTTCGCAGATTTCGATGCCTGGCACATTGGTCGGAATCGGCTTGAACGATCCGCGAATTTCTGAAGGAGCGTCCATCTTCAGATCGTACATGTCCTGATGCCCGGGAGCACCACACATGTAGATCATGATGACAGCCTTCTTCGAATTCTTCACACCCGCCGCCTGTTCCGCCTGCAGCAGTTGTGGCAGAGTCAAACCGCCAACAGACAGCGCACCAGCGCGAAGGATGTCACGACGAGAAACTCCATCACAGAGCTTGCTGGCACGATTGGACAATGGGCGACCACTAAAGGAAAGCATGGTAGAATCTCCGTGAGATCTGACAGGACGTCAGGTATCAGAGAAGCAGGGGGGATTTGAGGTGGGAACTCTGTTCAAAAGTCTACCAAAGGTGTCGGCTGACAGGAACGAATTACTGCAGAAAAGCTCACAGAGGGGTGTGGTAGCAGACTGTTGCCTTTGAAATGAGTGGCCGGGGTTGGACTGTGCCCACGAAGGAAACCCCTTCAGCACGGGTTAGTGTTCGCTTTGTGAAAGACAGGCCGCAGCCCCTTCCACGAAAGCAGAGCGATGAGTGCCGCGATGAGACCAACAACGATCGAATCCACGTGCAGCCCCGGTTCCAGCACGCTCATGTGACTTGTGGTTTCAGAACGCTGTACATGCCACACAGTCACGTTGCAGCCTGGCGGATAACGTTGCCGGAGCTCCGCCGAGGATCCTGAGACGAACGAATGCCGAACCTGTGTGCCGGTTTCCCTTCGTAAACGGCCATCCGTTCCAGTCACCGTGAATTCGTATTCCAGCGGAAAGCCAGACCGCGTAACAATGCCCTCCGTCGTATTCCAGGTCGAAGCAGCAAGGCCGTTGAACGAATAGACAAATGCGTTCCCGACGACAAAAATTGCGACGGAAAGCGGAACACACAACAGCCATCGCAGAAAACAGAGACTTGACTGAGGCATATATTTCGGAGATTGAGTTCGGTGACGTTGCTATCGATTTATAGCATCAGCCAGTCCCGCAATGTGGGAATGCCATTAAGAAAGAACGACGATTCGATTCGGAACATCGTCGTCGAAGAAGTCAGAATGCCCCTACCTGTTACCTTGCTCTGGAAGTTCGTGTCAGAAACTCAGTCTGAATGTTCCGTCGCACTGAATCAAGCAAGGATCGTCACGAACAACTAATCGTCGGGAGGTTGATATCGGTCCTTCAGCAGACCGAGAACGTAATTCACGTGCAGTCGCAGGTTGTAGAATTCTTCCATATACGACAACGGCACGGAGACTTGAGCGAGTTCGGTTTCGAGTGACTTCAGTCGGAGAATGTCCGGAGTGAAATCGACGTTATCATCTTCATGCTGCTTCAGCTTTTGGTCGACTTCTCGCAGGATGTGATACCAGCGGTAAATGCGGCGCCGAATACCGTACCGATACAGCGGCGGAAAGAACTTAAACAGCGGCAACATCAACATCAACATCGGAGCGATCAGCAGCTTCATGCGGTCCAGCCAGTTGGCATAGCGGAACGGCAGGTATCGGTACAAAAACGAAGGACCGTCGAGAAAGTACCGCTTTGCATCCGAATGAATTTGAACATCCACACCAACAGGTGACGGGAACTCACGGGGCGCTTCAAAGAAGCCACCGGAAAAGTGAACGTCGTGAGCGGCTTCCAGTAGCAACTGGATCAGGGCAGGGTGGAGGTCGTCGTTCGCCACAAGATTGGCCGTTGTCGCCAGCATCGTGACGTCCTGTTCGGGCAGGTTCTTTCGCAGGTCCAGCATACCTTCAGCGAAGGTCACTGTTTTCAGATAGCGATACCGTGTTTCGTACGCAGCTGCTCGTCGGAGGCTCATGAGTTCGATGTTCTCCATGCGCATCAATCGCGACACCAGTGGAGATTCTGCACCTGTTCCCATGAACGCCGCGTCGATTTCGTGAGCTTCCAAAGCGGCAGCGGCAGGTTGCCCCATGATCGGCAGCAGGACAGTCCCGTCCGACAACGTCTGCTCTGTTGTTTGTTCTGGTGAAAGTTCGAACCCGTTTTCCGACAACCATTCGGAAGCGATGGTGTGAGTGCCACTGCCAACTGGCCCGATCGCAATTCGACCGCCACGAAGATCGGCCAATTGATCCAGCTTGCCGGAATCAGTGCGATGAAAGATCCAGACAGGTTCCAGATAAAGGCTGGCGAGCGATGACAGGCCCGCGTGTTCGTCGCGTGTTCCGGTGCCACCCTGGATGATCGCCAGAGTCGCGTCGTGATCCTTCAAACGCTGCAGATTCTCAACAGCGCCATTGGTTTCCAGAAGCTTGAGTTCAATACCATGTTCGTGAAGGCGGTCGCGATATTGAAGCGCGACAGAATAGTAGACACCGGTCGAAGACCCAGCCGCCATGGTGATCGTTCGAGGCACCGGCGGACCGACCAGATATGGAATTCCGTAGCGCAAAGCGACCAGAAGTAACACCACAGCCGCGGCCAAACCACCGACAATCAACCGCCTGCGATCGGGGGCGTCCTGCTCACTCATGGATGATGTTTCTGAAGACATAGGACTTGAAAACGCAGGAAACGGTGTTGCGGATCAACGTTTTTCTTAGTTTCCACGATCATGATCAACGCGTCGCTTCACTGTTTCTATTCGATTTAGCAACCGCTGGCGTCTAGCCAGATAGATGGCCTGCATTCTGTCACGTTTCACCAACAATCGAAAGTAACGCGCGGTCTGGACGGCACCCGCTGCGAAAACAGCAAACACAAGGGCTCCACAAGCCAGCGACAAAACGAACATGTCGTTCCAAAAACAGAACACTCCGGCCACCAGAGGTACCATTGCCAAAATCGTCGAGCAACCGATTCCGGCACCAACAGCTCCACCAGCGCTGACGTCTTTCCCGCGAGGCCCTCGGATTCTTGTATTGCTAACAGCCATCAATTCGTCGACGGCTTTGACCCAACGACTATCGAGAGCTCGAATCGCTTTCTGCACACGAAGGATACGAACTTCATCACGCAGCTCTTCTTTGGTCGCTCCCAGCAGATTCACCAACTGCAGTTCGTAGACGCCATCGATATTCCGGAGCGTCGTTTGCGCATCGCAAAAATCGCAGTCCACCCTGACGGACAGAATGGCAACGCGAAGCGGTCCGGCACAGAACGGGCAATTCAAAGCAACGAACTTCGTCATGTGACTTGCTCCGCATCCAGGCGTCGCACTTCTTTGAGTGTTGCAACAAGCGCCTGGCGACGTTGAACATAATCGTCATGTAGTCGCGAATATTCGCGTGCCATGCCGACATATCGAATCGAGTACGGAACCATCAATAGAATCATGATCCCAAACAGCGTAAAAAAGAACGGTGCTCCGGAACTCATCCTTCCAGGAATACGGCCTCCCAATAACGTGAAGACGCCGACACCCAGAAATAGCAAGCCAACGATCAGAAAACCAACAACACAAAACACGGCATCCAATGTTGACGGAACCCTGACCTTTCCGTCCGGAGGTTTGCGTTTGCGTGTTCCCGAAATCGGTGTCTGCAGCAGATCTCCGATCGCTGATTCCGGCTGCTGTGGTCGATTCAACAACCGATTGACGGCGGAACGCTTCGTCGCCTGAGGAGTCTCACTTTCGTTGTCGTGAGCGACATCCCAGACGTGCGGCCACCGCTGCGCCCAGCTGGTATCGAGTTCTCGAATCTCTCGAATCAAACGCACTTCGCGGACTCGATTAAGCTTCGATGTCGTCGCGTGCAGCAGCGATTCAGCAGCGTTAACATCCCCAACGAACGCTCGCCCATCAAGAACGTGCTGGCAGTCGCAAAACTCACAAACAAACTGGCTGACGTGACGCGGAATGTCCACGGCTGCACCGCAGTTCTGACATTCCACCGTAGTCTGCGCCATGATCAACGCCCCAGCACCGTGTGCAGCTATCGAAGCACTTCATTCAACAATCAAACACAACCAACGGAGCGGAATCTGACTTAGGCCAGGACAACCACGATCGTTGCTCTTCTCACTTCATTCCGACCAGCCGCTCAAACCACCGCGACAATCCAGACAGTTGCCGAAACTTCGCCAACACTGACGCTCTTTGCATCATTCATTGGTGTGCTGGAAAATTCAATTCCGTTCGACAACGTCTCACCACAAATGTAGTCGCCCCATTCGGCAACCATGCCCTGAACAAGATTGTCTTCTGAATGGTACTCGATGCTAATCCGATCCTGAATATGTAACCCGGCATCCTTGCGAAGCTGCTGAACCTGACGCACGAAGTCTCGCGACATACCTTTGCGGACAAGGTCGTCCGTCAGCACTGTGCTGATGGCAATCTGGATACCGTCTTCGTCGCCGCACACCCAAGTATCTGCCTGTTGGGTACTGATGAGAACGTCTTCTGGGTTTAGCGTGACCATCAAGTCCGGACGCGGTGAGACAAAGATCGACTCACCAGCCCGAAGCGGGGCCGCAACGGCTTCGTCGACTTCAGCAAGAAACTTACGGACGTGTGGGATCTCGGCTTTCATCTTCGGCCCAAGAGTCCGAAGGTTGGGCTGGTATTTGTAGGTTACAAGATTGTCCAAGTTTGACTTGAGTGTGACGGCTTCGATATTCAGCTCTTCCTTGATAACGTCTGCCAGCTGAGCAACAGCGGAAGCCGTTTCACTATTTGACGAAGCGAACTGCAATTCCGCCAGCGGCTGACGTACTCGCAGCGTGTTTTCTTCTCGCAGCTTGTGCCCCAGCTTCACCACCAACTGAGCGGCTGCCATGCGATTGTTGAGTGCTTCGTCCAGAAGTGATGCGTTCGCGGTTGGGTAGTCGCAGAGGTGGATGGAGCCGGGGATTTCGTAGTGGTGGCTTCCAGCCGCCGCATTTTCATCATCTGGCCGTGGCGGCTGGAAGCCACCACTACTTTCAACGGCCCCTCGTACCAGATTCTGGTACATGCGTTCCGTCAAAAACGGAATGCAGGGAGCCAGCAATTGACACAAGCAGACCAGCACTTCGTAAAGCGTTTCGTACGCGGCGTTCTTGTCGGTGTCGCTCGCATCTTTGCTGCGCCAGAAGCGGCGGCGATTACGACGAATGTACCAGTTACTGAGATCGTCGATGAACGATGCGGCCGCCTCGCAAAAGCTCGGAGCATTAAAGTCGGCCATTTCACGGTTGGCCAATTCGATCAACGACTGCAGATTGGAAAGCACCCAACGGTCGATTTCAGGCCGGTCAGATACGTAGCCGTCATCGCTCTGCGTGACGAGCGGAGCTGTTGATTGAGACGTCGCACTGGGTGGCTCATCACACGGAGTGTGATGGCTACGTTGGCTCGCGACGCGAGCCCGCAGTTCGTCGCTGGGCACCCAACCATCCGCGATCGCGTAGTCGACGAAAAACTTGTAGCAGTTCCACAACGGGATCAGAATCTGTCGTCGAGTTTCATCGGCGGGACCGCTGGTGACGGTGGCCGTTGGGACACCTTCTTTGGTTTCGCTGATCGGGCCTTCCGGAGTCGTCAGCGTGATCGGCTTGTCAGCATGGCGTGTTCCGAACCGCAGGTCGGCGGCTGGATTCTGCTGAAGGTACATCCAGCGCATCGTGTCCACGCCCAGCTGTTCGGCCGCTTCTTCGAACCAGATGGCCGTGCCGTCGGATTTGTGCATCGGCTTGCCTTCTTCGTTCTGAACAAGGCGATGACCAAGCAGCGTGCGGAACGGCTTCTTTTCTTCGGCCGTGCGTTTTCCACTTTCGTCGTGCATCATCATCGTGGACAGCGACAACATAGAATAAAACCAGTTACGGAACTGACCGGGGAAGCATTCGGTGACGAGGTCCGCCGGATACCAATCGGCCCAGTTAACGGCGTCGGTGCTGTAACGTTCATTAAAGTTCATCGTACTGAACGGAACGATGCCCGCATCCAGCCACGGGTTGCCGACGTCTTCGATGCGAGTCAGGATGGCTCCTGTTTTTTCGCTTTTGATTTTGACGCCATCGATCCACGGTCGGTGAGGTGTATTGCCTGCGAATCCATCCCAGCCTTCGACTGCTCGTTCCTTGAGTTCGGCAATCGAACCCATAACTTCGAAATCAGTGGGATCGTCGTCGTTAACCCAGATGGGCAGCGCGAGCCCCCAAAAGCGTTTCTTGGAGATCATCCAGTCGCTCATGTTAGTCAGCCATTCAACTTCGCGATTCTGCCCGTCGATGCTGTCCGGCAGCCAGCGGATCTGCTTTGTGACGTCCTTGATCTCGTCACGCCAGTCCATGTTGATGAACCATTCGTCGACGAGTCGAAACACAAGTTCGTCGCCCGTTCGCCAGCAGTGAGGATAGATGTGCGGATACGTTTCAACGGCGACCAGCAGGCCTTTTTCTTTGAGTCGTTCGAAGACAAGTTCGGCCGTTTCCGGAGCGATCGCTTCTTTGCCTGCGAACTCCCCGAATGCTTCGCCGTAACAACCGTTTTCCCCCAACGGAGCGATCACCGGCGCACCGAAGGAGGCTCCGATCTTGTGGTCGATGTCACCGCAACCGGGAGCCATATGCACGATGCCCGTACCTTCGCCAGCAACAACATGAGCGTTGCCGCGCGAATCACGACCACCATCGATGACCTGATGGAACGCGGCGCCAGTTGGAAGGGAAGCTTCCGTAACGGTGTCGACTGGTGGTTGGTCACACATCCAGCCGCCGTGCGAATTCTGCGCTGGCAGTTCATCAAACGGACCTTGATACTTCCGCCCGACGAGTTCCGAACCCTTTACTGTGCCGAGTTCTTCGAAGCCGCCTTGTTCTTTGAAGATCTGAGCCAGCGTTTTGAGTTTGCCAACGCCTTTGGGCCACTTCCATTCGGGGCGACCGAAGCCTTCCTTGAATTCTTTGGCGAGCCGTTGAAAGTTGAGGTTCTCCTTCGCGAAGTAGTAGATCGCGTCGTCTTTGTTGGCTTTGATTTTGACGTAGTCGAGATCGGGATTCACGGCCGCCAGCACGTTGGACGTGAGAGTCCACGGGGTTGTGGTCCAGACGAGGATGAATTCCTGGCCGGGCGAGTAATCGCCGTAGGTCAGGCTGTGCCTGACGTCCTCAGCATCCGTCGTTTCGTCAGGCACAGCCTGACCTACCGGGAGCAACGGAAACCGCACGAACACACTTTTGTGCGTCGTCAGCTTCCGGCCTTCCGCGATTTCCATTTGCGAGTACGCACTGCCGCCTCGACCGGACCACGGCATCACATCATGACCCTGGTAGATTTTTTTGCGGTCGAAGCACTTCTTCAGAAAGTGCCAGATCGTTTCGTTGTTTTCGGTGCTGAACGTGAAGTAGCTGCCGCCCCATTCCGGGTTGCCGAGTTTTTCGACCAGTTGATGAGCCTTGGCGGTTTCTGTTTTTCCGCTGGGAGCCTTGATCGTTACTTCTGCGTCTGTACCAAGATGCTCGGCCAGGTCGCGCAGCTGATCCGGGTCGTCCCAGTCCATCCAGTAACCCAGTCGCTGCGACTGTTCTGTCTGCCGAGCTGCAAAACGTAGAACGCGACGTTTGCATTCGTTTACGAAATTGTCGATGCCGTATTCGTTGACAGCAGTCTTGGTGCCAAGCCCCAGCTGCTTTTCGACTTCCACTTCCACCCACAGTCCCTGACAGTCGAAACCGTTTTGGTACCGCTGATCGTGGCCGGTCATTGCAAAGAAACGCTGATACGTATCTTTGTAGGTTCGCCCCCAGGCATGATGAACGCCCATCGGATTGTTGGCAGTAATCGGCCCATCCAGAAAGCTCCACCGCTTTCCACCGCGATTTTTGTCACGCAGTTTGCGGAAGGTGTCGTGAGCCGTCCAGAACTTCAGAACGGAGTGTTCGCCGGGAACAAAACTACTATCAGAAACAGGCTGAAACATTGGGCAACTAAAGGCTAAGCGACGGTCGGCGTCGCGTTATGTGAACAGGATTGGTCGCAGAGACGGATTCTAGTTGGCTGCAGGCTGCGCCGCAAAGTGCGACAGACGATTACTCACGCAATTTCAATGTGCCGCCAATTATTCGCGGGACAGACCGGCGAGACACGTCGGAAAGCAACCGGGTTCGGAGGCGGAGTCGGGCAAGGAAGTGTTTGACTACCGCAGTGACAGCTGCCACAGCACCGTTGCCATGCCAGCGACGACACAATAAATGGCGAACACATGCAGGCGGTCAGCGACGACAAGTTTAAGCAGCCATCGCAACGCCACCACGCCCACCACAAACGAAATCACGGTCCCCAGCATCAGCGGCCAGGGGCTGCCATCAAACATGGCTTCGCCCGTTACGAAATCCTTAAGCTCCATGACCGCGGCGCCGCCGATCGCGGGGATCGCGATCAAAAACGAAAACCTCGCCGCATGTTCGCGATTGAGTCCGCACGCCATGCCCGCAGCGATTGTACTGCCGGAACGTGAGATGCCGGGCACAATCGCGATCGCCTGAAAGATACCGATCAAAGCGGCGGTATTGCGCGACATCGCGCTCAGGTCATCATCCGACTTCTTTAAGGCTCGACCAGCCATCAGAAACGCGGCCGTCACTAACAGAGCTACGCCGGCCAGAATCGGTTCTCCAAACGCCGCATCAACGTAGTCCTTAAAGAACACGCCCACCAACCCGACGGGAATTGTCGCACAGACAATCAAAAACATCAGCCGATAATTGCTCAGCAACGCGACGAGATCTTTGCGGTAGACCACCAAAATCGACATCAGCGTGCCGAAGTGCAGGGCGATGCCCATTGTCGCACTTTCTTCCGGCGCCGACGTACCGGCGTACTGATTCAATAGTGCATCGGCAATCACAAGATGTCCCGACGAACTGATCGGCAGGAACTCGGCAATGCCCTGCACGATACCGAGAATCACGGCGTGAATATATTCTGAGTCCATTAGCTATTTTCTATCGGTGGCTGTTTGCGCTACCGAATTTTTAAATTCAGAATCCAGTTGGCGATGCGTTCTTCGGTCGACACTTCGTCGTCGCCGGAAATTCTCTGCTGCACAACCCAGGTGTTGGATTTTCGCAGAGTCGCCACGGCCTGCTGCATCAGAGCCATGCGCTGGCGTGACTGGATGTTGCCTGTAAGAACAAGTGAGGACGGTGATGTTGCTGCCAGCAATGCCGACGAAGCTCCCGAAATCTGCGGCCACGAATCAACAAACACAGCCGCTCGAAACTGTCGACGCCTGGTCTGCAGAACAAGGCCCGTGCAAACTTCCGCCTGTTCGGCGGAGGCGACTAAGACGGATCGGGCGGGATCAACTTTGCGACCATCTTTCGCGGCTAAAGCGATAGCCACAGCCATTTGAATGAACCGCATGTCTTCTCGCGAAAGTCCTTTTTTCTCGCCCGCAATCGGCACCACCAGAATCAAGTTGTGCAACCTGCAAACCTCTTTCCAGCGATTCAGAACCGCTTCCTGCGACGCGTCGCCTTCGGAAAGCATCACAACAATGCCCACCGGAATGTCCGACGTTTCTTCGGGTGCGTAGAACCATACTTTGCCGCCATCGTCGCCGACTGTTTTTTCACTACGTTTCCAAACGACGGAATCCGTTGTTCCCGCAATGTCCGCGATCGCATCTTTCGGGAAGGCAACAACTGTATTGTTACGCTTCACAGGTTCCACGACGGATTCCTGAACATCCGTCGAAGCAACATCGGTCACCCATTTTAGATTCACTGAGACACCGGCAGCTGCTGTTTGTGTTAACCTGATCAATTCCTTTACTGACGTAATTTTGGTGTCGTCCCAATTCCTGATCACCACTGTTTCCGGGAGCCCGGCTTTCGCTAAAGGTGAATCCAGCACCACGCGCGAACGCACGCCAAAAATGTTGTCGTCTTTATCTTCAACTGGTTCACCAACCAACAGCCCAAAGTAGCCGGGTGTCGCACGAGGAACCCTGTCTGCCAGCAACAGGTCTTTCTTTAGTTTCTGGTTCCCGCGATTAATGAGCAGCCGAATTGTGTCGCCCGCATATGAACTTTTGACAATCGCCTCGAACACACCAAACCGATCAATCGTCGCACCGTTCGCTTCCAAAATCGTGTCGTCTTCCTGGAGCTCCGCTTTCGCAGCTGGCGACCCTGGATACACCTTCTTGATTTTGAAGTCAGTGGCGAGAGGGTTCTTCGTCGAAAAACCAACGCCGACGACACCGCGCACTCGATCTTCTCCTTTTCGCAGTTCATCCGCTGTTTGCAGAGCATCACGCATTGGAATCGCAAAGCCAATTCCAGAGTCGTACCATTCGACACCAGCATCGATATCATCGCCGCTGTCCTGTGGCGAAAGCGGCACCAGAATCCCCATGACGTCCCCGTTTATGTCGATGATTGGGCCACCGTAATTCACCGGAGAAATCTTGGCGTCGGTCTGAACGGCCAATCCGAAAATACGGTTCACTGCACTCACGATCCCAACAGACACCGAAGCCTGGTCTCCCGGGTACATTTTCCCAACAGCAATTCCTGTTGCGCCGACAGCAGGCCAGCGTCCCTGAGAGTACCGGGCACGCACGAACTTTCCACCATCACAACGCAGTAACACCAGCTTGCGCACGTGGTCCGTGGCGACGACTTTTGCTGCCACGCGGTCGCCCATTGCATCTTCAACAAACACAGCTGCAGCCTTGCTGGTAAAACCGAAGGCACTCGTCAGCACAAACCCATCATCAGAAATTGCGAGCCCGGTTGTGACTCGCGACGAAACCGACAGATCTGCTCCACCACCGGTACCAATCATACGAATACGCACGACAGAGGAAGACACCGCAGCCACTGCTTTCCGAATGACGGCGCCGGCATCGTCGGCTGCGTGGACGCAAGAAGTCAGCAACGACGAAACGATCAGCAACACCACGGGCAATATCGCCAGACAAACTCGCCGCTGCGCAATGTGCCGCTCCGTAGGTGGACGCGAACTCATCGAACTCGAAAAATGACAAGGTACCGCTTGTTTGGATTCAGGTATGTGCATTGGGGAAATTTATGGGGCGATACGAAACAGTGGGAGCTATCGGCGCACCGGGGCAATTTGAAAGTCGTCGAGGTCCAGTGTACCAGTGCTGCCGTTCAAACCAATGCGAATCACCATCTCGCGAGCCGTCGGTGGAACTCGCACTGTACGACGCACCTGCTGCCAGTTTTCTGTGCCACGCCAGCGAGCGACCGTAGTATTTCCGACTTCTCGCCGCACAGAATCATAAAAATGGAAAACCACGCCGGCAAAGTCGATATTCGTCTTTCCGGGAACAACGCCATCCGGACGAGCCCAAATCACACACTGCAAAGCGGCGATGTTTCGTCCATTCACTCCAGCTCCCTGCAG
>CAYZYB010000033.1:0-13349 GCA_964481505.1 uncultured Planctomycetaceae bacterium
TCCAGGTTGCGGGCAGTTCTGTTCGAGCCCAGGCGATGCCGTTTTCTGCTTTCACCTGAACCCATAAACTGAATTCGCCGCTGGTCTGCCTGGTGATGGTCCATGTGTTACTCAGGCCGTCGGATGCCCATTCTGTTGCGTCGCCAGCGTTTTCGACGATCCACCCCCACCCGTCGGCCGTGGTGTCTGCGGACCAGATCCATGCCGTCTCAGACGCGTCAGCGATCATGGTTGTTCCTGCCGATACGTTGTCGCTCACGATTGTCAGTCCGGACGTTGTTGTGGCGGTAACAAACTCCCACGCCTGATCCAGCGCGCCCGGTGCCGTTTCTGTCTCGCTTGCGTCAACCGTTGTGACGGCTTCTGTTGCAACATGGGATGAAGTTTCTCGTTCCTTCGAACATCCGGCCAACGGTGCGAACAGCAGGCAGTAGGCCAGAGCCAGGGAAACCATTTTTGTGTGAGCTGTTTCTGATTGGTGTGCCATCGTCGTTCCTCTCCGTCGAGGTGTTGCGAATTGGTTTCTGTTGGTGCGACAACGCGTTTTTCGTTCGACGGATCTTTTTATTTTAGCTGGCACCTCGCCAAAAATCAGGGAATGTCAAGGTAGACACTATTTTGACACGCACGTGACACTGATCTTCTGATGAACGATGATGGGAGCAGCAATTGCCCGTTTTCTTTCCAAACATTCGGGACTCCAACGAGCAAACCGTCCGTGTTTTGTGTCCATTGGCATTAAACTGTGATTGATTGTCTGCAGATGGCCAGGCGTTCGCTGCGTCAATTTTGGCGGAGAGGAAAGTCCGGGCTCCACAGGACACGATGGTGGGTAACGCCCACCGTCCGCGAGGATAGGGCAAGTGCAGCAGAAAGCAGACCGCCTGAACGGCAACCTTTTCGGAGGATGTTGTGAGGTGAAGCTGGTAACGGCTTCCCAGGTAAGGGTGAAACGGTGCGGTAAGAGCGCACCAGCGATTCAGGTGACTGAGTCGGCTGGGTAAACCCCATCGGGAGCAAGGCTAAGCAGAAGGAAGCGTGTCTTCGGACGCGCACGATTCGGTTCGGATCGTTTTGCCTTCGGGTCAGCTGCTGGAGGTGTCGAGTAATCGGCATCGTAGAAAAATGAACGCTCGCGGCAGGCAACTGTCGCCGACAAAACCCGGCTTATCGGCCATCTGCAGACAGTCTTTTCATGAAGTCAGGGTTCTCGCTTTGATTTTGTCGTAGAATTCGCAACCATTGATTCTGTGTTGGCAAATTTTCCACGACTAAAACGGAGTCGCCGGTTTTTGATGTTTGATGAATATGAACAGGAAGCTTATTTTCGGCACATGTGGGATTCCGTCCGCATTGAGCGTGGTGTCGAGTATTCGCTGTTCACCTTTGGCGATTCTGATCTTCCTTATTACCTTGTGACGCAACCGGCCGACGGTGAAGACACGGTCAGTATTCGGCAGGGACAGGTGACGATCAGTCGTGCTCGTATTATCACCGCTGACAACATGCGGCCGGAGTTTCAGGACTTCTTTGAAGCGAACGAAGACTTTGGGTTTGCCGATTTTCTGATGTCACGCGCGGCCGCGTTTTCGAACTTGAAACTCAGTAATCAACGAGGATCAGAAAAGATCGTGACAGATACGGTCGAAGAGGCCATCGACCGACTGAATCGCCAGCTCGATGGAGAAGAAGAAGACCGTGTTGCCATTTTGTCGGCACCCGCCGGTTTGGCGGGCGTTGCACTCCTGAAGTACGCTTCCGAACGAATCTCAGTGAGTGCTCCGGACAATCTGAACGAGCTTCGCGAACGCGGGCTGTTGCCGTAGCGGCCGTCTGGAAATTGTCCTGAGATAGAATCCTGATTTTGCAGTGGTTCCCTGCCGTTAGAATTAGGTGCCGCCGAGATTTCACGAAGGTGACGTACGGTTGCTGAACAGATCAGACAGGATGAAAACGATCCTGTTCATCCTGTAAATCCTGTCAAAAATGATCAGGCCAGTTCTGACGAGAGAACGGGAATTTGTTTCAGGGCTGTTCCCTGGTCGTGTTTGTTTGAGTGCTGTGCAGGCATGCAGGCACGTTCACTGCCGCCAATATCTTCGGGATTCGGCAAAATACGCGTGTTGCTTCAACCCCGTCTGCCCCAGTTTACGCAGGTTTTTTTGGGAAGCTCGCCGCCGAATCGCCGTCCGAAATTCGGTATGGCGGTCTTTTGGGGAATGCCACTATAACTCGTTTGGCGATTTGGCCCACAAACACTCTTGCGCGCAATTGCCGCGTGAGTGGGTCGGTTTTCGGACAAGGGATTCGTCCGCAGGTCGGCTGGTGAAGGATGTTTGTGAATTTGAAGATTCCCATCGGAAGGAGTCCGATGTTTATTCTCCGATCAATAGCTACTGCTACTTCTCTGGCATTTCTGTTTGTCGTTTCTGCATCCGTCCACGGACAGGCGCGTTACAGCTCAGACACGGCCGAAATTCGCCCCGTTGCACAGACTGCGTCTCAGAGGCAGCCCGCGCCTCGCGCACAGCCCAGCCCACAATTGTGGAAGCTGCTTTCTGATTGGGAAGCCGGAAGTGCGAAAATCAAAACGCTGGAAGGACGTCACCAGCGTCGAATCTACGACGACACATTCAAAGTCGAAAAACTTGCGGATGGTGAATTTTGGTATGCCGGACCGGACAAGGGTCGAATCGATATCAAGAAGATCAAAATCACTCCGAAGATGCTCGCCGATCGTAACAACCCACAGGCGAAAGTCGAACGCGACGCCGATGGCAAACCTTACACTCTAAAGTCAGACGACGAACGACGCTGGGTTTGCGATGGTGTAAAACTGTTTGATATTGTCGACGAGCGAAAAGAAGCACTCATCACGAATTTGCCACCGGAAAACCGGGGCGAGAACATCATGAATACTCCGCTGCCATTTCTGTTTGGTATGCCGCCGAAACAGGCGCTGGAGCGGTACGATATCGAAATCAATAACATCAACACCACAGCGAAGCCGAACTTCGCTTTGCTGACGATTCATCCTCGTTTGGCATTGGATGCTCGCAACTGGAAGAAGGCTCAGGTGTATCTGAACCTGGAAAACTATCTTCCAATGGCAGTGAAGCTGATCGATCCTGCAGGCACAAAACGAACCGTCTATTCGTTCTTCGAACCAAAGATCAACAGAAGACTAAACTGGCCTCTTGGTCAGAAATGGTGGGAACCGAACCTGCGAGGGTACCAGGTCAACGTGACTGAAACGGGTGCTCCAAAGGAAGTTGCAGGCAATCCGAAACCTCGCGCGAATGGGGTTCCCGTACTTCCCAATGTTGTCGGTATTCCTCATGATCAAGCGGTCAAGCTACTGGTCGTGGCTGGCGTCCCGGAAGGCAACATTCGCAAACTGAAGGCAGGTCCAGCGCCACAGGAACGGCAGAAGTATCGTGTGAGCCGCCAGAATCCGGCCAAAGGTGCGCCTGTGAGTGCAAAAACGCGGGTTGAACTGTTTATCTTCACGGAGCCTGATCCGTCATCCACGGCGCGAGGAGCCGCTCGGCCACCGCGATAGAGCAGTTGGTCGGCACGTGGTGCGGTCAGGTTTGCTGCAGTCATGACAGCTGCGATTCCGAATTCTGATCGCGGTCACCAGATCGCATGGTGTGTCAGCTTGCCGTTGCAGGTTTCCCAGCTTACCGGACCGTAACCCAGCAGTTCGGACTGAATCGCCTGTTCTGATTTTGTCGATGCTGTCTGTGCGGAAGCATGCCCTGCCTAATCGCGGTGGCGGCTGCATTCATACCACTTGGTTCGCGCAGAGAATGAGTTATGGAAGAACAGCAAACCGTCGCAATGAATTCCGAGAACCCAAACATCAAGAGTCGTTTGGGCCGCGGCCTGAATGCTCTGCTGGGCAGCAGCCCTGAAGCCGGGTTGCCTGCCGCACCCGGCATCAAGCTGCACGCTCCCGAACAGGACGAAATCAGCGTTGAGCTGATCGAACGGAATCCGTTTCAACCGCGCCGTGACTTCGATCAGAGTGCGATTGATGAACTCGCTGAGAGTGTCCGGAAGCACGGCATTCTGCAACCGCTGCTGGTGCGAGCCAAAGGTGATGGCTACGAACTGATTGCGGGCGAACGTCGCTGGCGTGCGTCGCGTCAGGTGGGGCTGGAAACCGTACCCTGCCGAGTCGTGCAGCTGGAAGACAAAGAAGTTTGCGAAGCTGCGATCGAAGAGAACCTGAAACGCGAAGACCTGAACGTCATCGAAAAGGCGGTTGCGTTCAAGGAGTATCTCACCAACTTCGGCGGAACGATTGAAGATCTTGCTCGTCAGTTGAGCCTGAACCGTTCTACCATCAGCAACATGCTGCGGCTGCTGGATCTTCCTGAAGCTGTACAGACAGCCGTGCGTCAGGAACGAATTTCAGGCGGGCATGCTCGAGCCCTGCTGCCGTTGACTGCAGATCAACAGGTTGAGGTCGCGAAGCAAATTCAGCAGCAGCAGTTGTCGGTTCGTAAGACAGAGGAGGCCGTTCGATCGATTCTGAAACCGTCTGCCGACGATACCAAAGCTTCGAAGTCGACAGTCGCGAAGCCGGAATTAACTCCACATGTGCTCGGTCTGCAGGACAACCTTCGCGAACAGTATGCAGCGAAGGTCGAGATCAAGTTGAAGAAGCAGAATGCCGGACAGTTCGTCATTCATTTCAATTCGAACGACGACTTCGAACGGATTCTGAACGAATTGCGAAAGTCCGCGTAGGTACGGATTTTTGAAAATTTGGCGGAAAATACAGAACGCCCTGCTGGCAACAGCGGGGCGTTTTCGTTTTTGAGGTGCTGCCGATGGTTTCGCCTTGAGTGGCCTGCCGGAGCTGTGGCAGTTGTTTTTGCGGTTCGAGACAAAAGCGGGCGACTGGTCTGGATGATTGTTATACTGGTCTTTAACCATGAGCAGCATCGATTCAGCAACGATACCGGACGGCGGCAGTGTTGATGACACTGGTGCTGTCTCTGCGCCGACTGGTGATACCGGCCTGCCGATTGCAGAAGCGGAACCTGATGCGGTGCTTAAGCGAGTGGAGCAACGAACGCGCGGTCGACGACGTCGCCGCAGGCAACCACCGGGCTGGATTTTGATGCTGGTTGGCAGTGCAGGGCGCGGGCGGGCATTTCTGTCACAGTCGTTGCCCGCATGGTTTATCACTCACCGAGAAGAAATCGTCAGCTACATTTCCAGTCTGGCGATACTGGCGACCGTCTGTCTGTTGATGGGGCTGTGGGTGCTTCCGCCGGCGCAGCGGTTTCAGATTTTTGATCTGGTCGTCACACACCGCGAAGACTTCAACGAACCGCTGGAGTTGCTGGAAGTCGAAGACATTGAACAGCCCGAGTCTATGGTGGAGCTGGACATTGACAGCACGATGAAGCAGTTGAATACTGATTTCGAAGGCGAAGTAGAGGAGGAAGAGCTGGTCGGAACGGAAGACACGGATGCGAGTCTTGATCTGCAACCGACGGATGCCGAAATGGAGCAACTCTTTAAACAGGGAGAATTCGGCGGGCGATCAGAAGCAGGCCGCCAGATGTCGGTAAAGGTGTACGGTGGAACCGTCGACAGCGAAAAAGCGGTCGCGTCCGGTTTGCGGTGGCTGAAGAAGATTCAGAGGAAAGACGGGTCGTGGAATTTTTCCGACGTCGGAAAAGGGGCGAAAGCGGGCAGCTACCGTCGCACGGAAATGGGAGCGACGTCTTTGGCGCTGCTGTGTTTTTTGGGCGGCGGTCATACACATGTCGTCGAAGGCCCATATCGTAAAACTGTTCAACGAGGTTTGGCTTACATGGGTAAGCAGGCCACGATCAATCAGGGAGCCGCGGATCTGCGTGGCAGCTACGAAGGCAATTCCGGAATGTATGTGCAGGGGCTGGCGACGATCTGTATCAGTGAAGCGCATGCCCTGGAACATCGGGATCGAGATCTGAAGAAACTCACTGAGATGGCGATCAGCTTTATCGAACTGGCTCAGGATCCGGTAGACGGCGGCTGGCGTTATAAGCCTCGCGACGAAACCGGCGATACTTCCGTTGTTGGTTGGCAGGTTATGGCGATGCAAAGTGCGAAGTCAGGCAGAGTGCGTTTTTCGAACAAGCCGCTGCATAAAGCTCGAGAATTTCTGCGTAGTGTGCAGGTGGATGAAGTGGGGTCGTCGTATGCCTACACGCCGGGAAGAAAGGCGGCTAAGAATTCGATGACGGCAGTGGCTTTGCTGTGTCGGATGTATATGGGGTGGAAGAAAGACAACGAAGGGCTTCGGAAAGGCGTTCATCGCTTGTCTACTGTCGGCCCGAGTCGCAATGACATGTATTACAACTATTATGCGACACAGGTAATTCATCATTGGGGTGGTGAACTGTGGGACAAGTGGAACAAAGTGATGCGTGATCAACTCGTCCGCAGTCAGGTGAAAGAAGGTCCGGCAACCGGAAGCTGGGCTCCGACAGATTCGCACAGCAACAAAGCGGGGCAGATATATCAAACGGCGCTTAGCGTTTTGACGCTGGAAGTGTATTACCGGCACCTGCCGATCTATCGAAAAGTGAAAGAAGCGCCTTCTGATCCGACTCAGGTGCGTTGATGATTGCCGTAATGCGCAAACGAACTGGATCTTGCCAGCGTAGAAACACGCGGTGACATCCTTTGGATGGATCGCTCAGCATCGCCGTTACGTCGCCAAATGTTTCAATCGGCTAGTGTTTTTCAACGTTTGGCGATTTGTTCACTTCTTGCCGGATCAAGCTACAATTCCCCCGCCAGACAAATCTTGGCATCCAGACAGACCGACAGAAAAACACCCCGCGCCCCGGATTCCGGAAAGAAACTATGATTTTGCGAACCCCCACATGTGCTCTTGCTTTGGTCCTGACCGGACTGATCTGTGGCTGCTCTGACGGCACCGACGGCACCGACGGCATGCCTGTTCCTCCTGTTATGGTTGATGGTCATGACAATCATGAAGGGCACGATCACGGTGGTGCTGGTCACCCTGAATCACTTGGTGAAGCTCTTCATCAGTTGACGGAGCTGCGAGACACGGTGCGCGATGCGTTTGCTGCAGGTGACTTAGAAGCGGCACATGGGCCGCTGCATAGTGTGGGGCATTTGATCGACGAAGTTTCGGAACTCGCCGCTGAGGCAGGGATTGCCGAAGAAGCTGTGGCAGCCATTGACAGCAACTGCGAAATCCTGATGGATTCTTTTGGTGAAGTCGATAAGAAGATGCATAGCGAAGACGAAGGTTCAGACTACAGCGAAGTGTCTGAAAAGATCGATGCGGCTCTGGCAGCGATCGTTAAGTCGGCCGGTGCTGCCGGCGAACATGAAAGCCACGATGAACACGGTGATCATCATGAGCACGCCGAAGGGCATCACGATGACCATGGCCATGACGAGCACGAAGGCCATGACAAAGATGCTGGTCACGAAGAGGAACACGGCGACCATGATGACCATGACCACAAAGGTCACGACAAAGATGGCGAACACAAAGACGAGAAGTAAGAGGCAAATCCCATGAGTGTCTTCCACATACGTCAGGTCATCGCGCTCATCCCGCTATCCATTTTTATAGCGGGATGTGGCGAGACCGTGGGCTCGCGGATGACGCCGCAGCAGAAAGCTCTGGTGCCCGAGCTGCGGAAAAAATTCGTTCTGCAGGATGAACCCAGGGGCGAGCGAACGGTCAGCAGTGTTCGCAAGCTGTTTCTTGAACCTGAAGATCCAGCGAAAGTGCCGACCGAAATTGACGTTGTGATTCGTGGTCGGATTCACAACGGGAAACTCCCTCCGTGGGAGACCGGAAAAACGGCATTCATGCTGACAGACGCCACAGGGCATTCCGGTGAAGCCGATCATGATCCTCACACGTGTCCGTTTTGCAGTCGCAATATCGAAGACTACGTGGCAGAAATCGGCTTCCGAGACAAAGACAGAAAGCTGTATGAGATCGATAGCCGCGACGCCTTTGGAGTGAAACAAGGCCAACTGCTGCTGATTAAGGGGACCGCTCGGATGGGTGACGACATCCTGAAAGTCGAAGCCACCGGGATGTACTTCGTGAAAGAAGAACCGGCTTCTAAGCCAGCAGCAGAAACGGCTGCTCAAGAGTAGACTTTGCTGTTTCAGTGAAGCTCGTCCGGGTCACGTTTGCTGCGGAAGCAGTGTCTTGCGAAATCCGCGAGGCCTGCGAAGCGATAGTCTTCCTCTACGTAATGCTCGATTACGTAGAACGCAAAGTAATAGAAGCGGCAAAAACTCCAGACGGTGAGGGCCAGCAGCCATGCCGTGTACCACGTTTGCGATTCGGCCAGCAGCAACCCCGCTGACATCAAGCCGCACAGCAGAAACAGAAAGCCCTTGGCGTAGATCAGTTTCGAGTTCTTCAGGTTGCCCATAGTTCGCTCCTGATGCGGCGCGAACGTTATTGTTCCTGCCAGATCTATGGAGTTGCCGAGGCGGTGGATTTGTCTGCCAATTCTGCAACGGCGACTGGATCAACCGTCACACCGAACAGTTTTCCGTACACCAGATAGAACGTGGGCACCAGCACAAGCACCAGCAGGGTCGACAGCATCAGCCCAAAGCACAGGCTCGTCGCCATCGGAATCAGCAGTTGAGCCTGGAAGGATTTTTCCAGCAGGATGGGCAGCAATCCAACGACTGTTGTTAACGATGTCAGCAGCACCGGGCGGAATCGACGTTGCCCGGATTCGCGGACCGCGACTTCCAGCGGCACACCTGCACGCACGCGAGCATTGATGAAGTCGACAAGGACGATCGAATCGTTCACGACAACTCCAGTCAGTGCCACCAGCCCTAACATACTGAACAAAGTCAACGGCAAGCCCATGAACGCGTGTCCCCATATCGCTCCGACGATTCCAAAGGGAATCACGGCCATGACAACCAGCGGCTGACCGTAAGAATTGAATTCCAACGTTAACAGGATAAACATCGCCAGCAGCGCGACTGCCAGGCCGGTCGTCAGGCTTCCCACGCTTTCGGTGTGCTGTTCCTGCTGACCTTCCCAGCGAATTCGCAGCGTGGGGTATTTTTTCAGGAGCTTGTCCATAAATGATGTCGTTTCAGGAGTTGGTTCGAAGCCAATCATGACACGAAATTTCTCGACAAGCTTTGCCATCGCCGATGGCCTGGCTCCCTGCATCTTTTCGATGATGTCTTTGGCGACGCCCTCTTTTTCGTCCACGTCTGCGGAAACAGTGATCGATCGCCTTTGGTTGATGCGGTTGATTTCTGAGTACCCACGCGTGAATTTCACGTCGGCGACTTCGGTAATCGGTCGCTGGATGCCGTCACCCCCGTCGACTCGGACGTCTGAGAATCCGGCCAGTGAATTGCGGTCTTCTTCCGGGTACCGCACCATCAATTTGACTTCATGGCGTCCGCGCTGGAGTCGCATAACTTCTTCGCCGTAGTAGGACGCTCGGACCGTCCGTGCGATATCGTTTAACGCGATGCCCAGTGACTGAGCGTTCGGTTTTTCGGTGAGCTGCAGTTCCCACTTGCCCGGGCGAGAGTCGTCCGCAACATCGGTGACGCCTTTGAACTTGCTGAGTTCTGCTTTGGCTTCGTCAACGGCTGCTTCCAGGTCGGCCATATGTTCAGCAGCAGCCAGCAGTTTGAATTCGATGGCTTTCCCACCTGGACCGCGAGCCTGCGAACCAAACGTCATGGTTTCTACGCCTGCAATCGTTCCCACGGCAGCTCTCCATTCGGCAACGACCTGCTGACTGGTGACCGATCTTTTTGTGTTGTCCACGAGTTGCACATGAACCTTTCCCACATGTCCGCCCGTCGTTGTTTCTCCGCCACCGGGACCGCTGTCGAAGGTGACTGTTCCGACCATGCGATGCACCACCTGCACCAGTGGTTGCCCTGCTTTGGAGTACTTTTCGTTGATTTTT
The DNA here is from genome assembly GCA_964481505.1 of uncultured Planctomycetaceae bacterium. Taxonomy (GTDB): domain Bacteria; phylum Planctomycetota; class Planctomycetia; order Planctomycetales; family Planctomycetaceae; genus Fuerstiella. The sequence goes on from CAYZYB010000033.1 coordinate 9,978, forward strand.
TGAATCGCTTTTTCAATTTTTTCTGTTGCGGCGTCAGCAGATCGACTTGGCGTTCCATCCGGAAAGACAACGTTGGCAATCACTTCCGGCGCGTCCAGTTTAGGGAAGAAAATCCGCGGCACTGTGCCGTTCATGATAAGTGTGAGCGACAGCATGACCGCCGCCACAGCGGTACTGATTGTGATCGCCGGATTCCGAGCGGAGAAATCGACCATGGGCGTGTAGAGTCGATGGATGACGAAGTCGAGAGCTCGATTGGTCATGCGGTTTAGCCCAGCCGTCAGGAAGAACGGTTCCTTTTTTCCGTGAGCCAAATGGCATGGCAGGATGAACGTACTTTCCAGCAGTGAAATTATCAGCATCGCGATGATTGCCAGTGGTAACACGGCAAAGAACTTTCCCATGACTCCGGTGACGAAGAACATCGGCATAAATGCAAAGACAGTTGTCGTGATGGAGGTTGCGACAGATGGAACGACTTCCATCGTGCCATCGATGGCAGCCTGAATGAAGCCTTTGCCTTCTTCTCGGTGTGAGTAGATGTTTTCGCCGATGACGATGGCGTCATCGACGACGATTCCCAGTGCAATCAGAAAGGCAAACATCGACAGCATGTTGAGCGTTTGATCGAACTGCCACAGCACGGCACATGCTCCAAGGACTGAGATGGGAATTCCCATGGCCACCCAGAATGCCAGGCGAAATTCGAGGAACAACGCCAACACAATGAAAACCAGAATCAGACCCTGGGCCCCGTTGCGCTTCAGCAAATCCAGGCGGTCGCGTACATTGATCGCACTGTCTCCCCACACGGCGAACTCGTAGCCAGCTGGCAGTTCGTGTGTGTCAACGTATGCATTGACTGCATCGGCCATGGCCAGCAGATCTTCACGTGCTGCCGCTTTTACAGAAATCCCCAGACCAGGCTTGCCGTTGATTCGACTGATCGACACGGTGTCGACGAATTCGTCTTTGACTTCCCCAAGGTCCGCCACAGTCAGCACAACGCCATCGCGTTGAGTGATCAGCGGGATTTCGGCGATTTCGTCACCGACGGTACGCTTGTTTTTTCCCCGCAGAAGATAGGTTTCTCCGCGGTCTTTGATGTTTCCACCTGGCATTTCCAGGTTGCGTGCGCGAATTCGGCGCCCCACGTCTGTCAGCGTCAGGTCGTATTCGCGAAGCGTGCGTTCAGGGATTTCGACATCGATCTGATAGCTGCGTTCGCCCAGAATGTCGGCGACGGAAATCTGCGGAATCAGCAGCAGATCGTCTCGCACCCCTTCCGTGATCTCTCGCAGTTGAAGGTCGGCATCTTTTGCTTCGCTGCTGGTCGAAATCACGCCGACGGTGATGGCCGAATTGCGGATCGTGACCTGTTGAACCTTGGGTTCTTCTGTGAGATCCGGGAAGCTGGGAATCCGATCGATTTCGGATTTGATTTCGGTCAGGACTTTCTGAACGCTGAGGACGTCACTTTTGACTTCGATCACAACATTACCAGCGCCTTCGCCAGCCACGGACGTGACCTTCTTGATGCCGTCGACGGACCGCACGGCTTCTTCGATTTTCTGGCAGATGCCGCTTTCAACTTCTTCCGGACTGGCACCAGGATACGGCACCGACACCAGTACGATTTCCAGTTCAAACTGCGGAAACTCTTCGCGGCGCAATTGAGTGCCTGCGAATATGCCAACGGCCAGCAGGCCAATCATGATGGTGTTCATCGCGGGCGACTGTCGGATCGCCCAGGCAATCATCGCCTTCATTGTGCTGACTCCTTCGCAGACGTTTCAACGGTTGCATCGGCATCGTGCTCTGCAACCAATTCTGTTTCCGAGGTTTTGCCTCCCGCTTCTCTTACCTTCATCCCATTTCGGACAGATGTCAGTGGAGAAACAATCACACGGTCGTCGTCCTGCAAATCGGTATCGTTGGCTCGAATCAATGCGTGTTCTCCTTGCATGTTGGCGATTCGAGTTTTCAGAATCTGCAGTTTTCCACCGCGATTAATCCAGATGCGATCACCCGGACGAATGGCCTCAATCGGAATTTGGAGCAACTGCTGAGGCGATTTCACGGGAATACGCACGTTGACAAACATACCACTCAACAACGTTGGTGGAGAAACCGCCGACCGCCCGGACGCGCTTTGGCTGACGCGCGTCTTTTGAGGTTCTTCGATCAGGATGCGACAGGGGAAGGTGCGTGTGTCGCGATCGATGCCCGTGCCTTCTATGCGAGTGATCTTTCCATCCCAAATCGTTTCGACGCCTTGAAATTCGTAGCCGACTTCACATCCGATGTTTGGCAGGTTTAGCGGGTCATCGCTGTGCATCGAACCGTTGGCGCCTGGCAGAGCGTGTTGCTGCCAAACCCAGGCGACTTCTTCGGCTCGCAGTTTCGTTTTGATTTCCATGCGAGCGCTGTCGCTGATGTGAACGAGCGGGTCACCGGATTTGATGTAGTCGCCTTCTTCGACGATATCGTCGATGATGCGACCCTGCAGTGTGGACACTACTTTGCAGCGAGCCAGATCGACTTTCGCGCGAGCCAATTCTGTCTCAGTCAGCTTTCGGGAGGCGAGTTTGGTTGTTCGTTGTTGAGTTTGCGTTTTCTTCTTGTTTTGTAGCGTCTGAAGTGCATTCCTTGCCATGAGTTCCTGTTTGAGTGCGGCGTCGACTTCAGAATCGTTGGCCGTTTTTCGTGACTGCAGAGTCTTCATACGGTTGAGTTGTTTTTTTTGCAGTTCCCAGTCTTCTTTGGCCAGCGTTTGCATTTGATCTGTGTTTTCTACTTCAACGTCGAACGCTTTTACTTCCTCGTCGATTTGCTTGAGCTGAGCTGTGAGGCGTTCGATGTCCAGTTGGTAATTGGTGGAATCGATTTCAAACAACAGCGTGCCTTTGGGGATGAAGGTTCCGCTGCGGCAGGTGTCTGCCTTGTGTATGATCCGTCCGGAGACTTCAGTCCCAATCGTTACGACTCGATAAGTCACGGCTTCTCCATCAACTTTGATGTTGAAGGGTTCATCCCAGGGCGTTACCGGCGCTGTGATGACTTCGACCGCAACGTCGGTTGCCGTTTCTTCCTGAGTGGGGACTTCCGGTTTTTGTCCCAGCATGATCATGCCGGCGATACCGCCAGCCAGAATCAACACCGAGACCACGATTGTTCGCACAGTTTTCACAAAGAACTCCCGGTTTGTATTTCTGTATCTGCGACGGCGTTTGTCCGCGGCAGCATTCCTTCCAACAGCATCTGAACCATGAACTCGACGTATTCCTCGCGCGAATGCCCTGTTGGGTGTTGGCCGATCATGTCCGTGAGCATGGCTGGCCCGTGCATCGACGTGAGCATCAACATTGCGGC
>CAYZYB010000034.1:0-13239 GCA_964481505.1 uncultured Planctomycetaceae bacterium
TCATCACACTCAAGCTCGAACAACCGCATGGCGCATCGCTGTGTGGAATTGAAGGCGACACACTGATTTGTGCCCTGAACACCGGCGTGGTCATTGGTGTGCGTGTAACCGATGGACGCTTTCGATGGGCGACCAACCTTCGTAATGACGACTTCCCCTCGAACCGCGACCGACGATCCTTCTTTGCAAGGCGTACAGCGAATACAGAACGCAGCAGCTTTCAGCCGCTGCTGGCCGACGGTCAGATTTACTGGTCAGCTCAGCAGTCCGATCAGATCTATTGCATTAGTACAGGCACCGGCCGCATTCAGTGGGCGATGTCGCGAAGTGTGGAATCGGGCGGAACACTCGAAGGCAGCCAGGACCGCTACGCCGCTGGCACGGTCAATAACCGCCTGGTCCTCGTGGGCGACCGACACATCCGAGCCGTCGACATCGAGAACGGTCATCAGTTGTGGGTCACGTATTTGCCACCGCAAACAGGCAAAGCTACTTTCAACGACAAGGTCTGCCTTGTGCCATTACTGAATGGAACCGTGGCGTACATTGATCATCAGACCGGAACAATGAACTCGATCTCGCAGAGCTATTTGTCCGAGAGTGGAGAGGACTTTGTCGGTAGCCTTGTTGCCGACGATAATTTCGTCTTCGCCGCCACGCCACTGTCGATCACCGCATTTCCGACGCACAACAACGCCGGCCTTTCTTCATCCGGCAACGCCTTAACAAACGCAAACGCGGACAAGGCAGCGGACAATTCGCCCGCCCGATGGACCCCACTGCAAAACGCCGAGTCAGCCATTCTTTCGGGAAATATTTCTGAAGCCGTCGACGGCCTGCAATCGCTTATCGACCAGAATGGATCACACTCGGAGACCGTTCGGGCACAGCAGATCCTTGCCAACCTCTTGCTGCATTCGCTGGCTCAGGAAAAGTTCACAACAACGGACGAAAATAGAACTTCGTCGCAGACATCACCGCCTACAGGCTTCGCAAGGCAGCTCAGCCACTTACCACTCACCAGCGAACAAAGTCTCAGGCTCTCGATTCTATCCGGCAATACGATGCCTGCCACGTTCCAGAACAACCACCGCGAACTTCTCGACATCCTCCCGAACTGGACAGTGCGAGCAGATGTTGCGGCAAACGCAGATTTCTCTGAACGCAAGGCTGAGAGGACTTCACCCATCAACCTGGACAACACTTCGTTGCTGCAGACAGCAGAAGGTGCGATTCTGTTCCCTGAACAGATTGGTCAGTTGTCCGAACAACTGGCCTTCGCGAACCGACTGGCAAAGCAGGGGTTCGACGCGGCGGCTGAACTGTTTCTGCTGAGTGCAAGTCGGAACAGTTCGGATAGTGATCGCAGTCCATTCAACGAACGCCTCGCTGCCCTGCGCACTCGGTACCATCAACAGAATCCGGAGCCGCCAACTTCGTCACAAGTGATCGAAACTCTGCGTGTGAAGGAACACCTTCACCTTCATTCCAATAACCGCATCGCGGAACTGCTGAATGCGTCATATGTTCCGGTGGATTGCCCGGACTGGTATCCGGACCGATTGATCTTTGGCAACCTGAAACTGCACGTGGCTAACATGGACACAGGAGCCGTCAGCACACCGCTCACGCTGCCAACCAGGCCTTCCCGATTTCTGGCAAACACGAACTGGGATGCCCCTGGACTGCTGCCAATCGTCGGGCAGCGAAGTGTCGGTATGATTTCGTTACTGACACCGAACGGCCCAAGGATCCTATGGCGCAGACCGTTTCCTCGACAGGAATTCGACATCACTGCGTTGGAAACCGGCCCGTTCGGCGCGGACTACATGATCATCGCGACCGCTCACCAGATCACATGTCTGCATCCACTAACCGGCAGCACACTGTGGACGCGTCACATCACAACCGGTGCGCATAAAAGAGGGCTTTTCAGTCAGTCACTACGATTCGCTGGCGACGAACACGTGATTGGGGTGTTCGGCCAAAACATGAAGAGCTGCGAAGTCTATCGCACAACTGACGGGCTGAGCCTGGGCGCGATACCGATCGATATCCCCACCGGATCTACTCCGATTATCTCTGGCCGTCGAATTCTCTTTCAGCGAGACCATCAACTGCACCTGGTCGACCTCCTCGAACGACGCGACGTCCTGGCCTCAGAACCTGTCCCAAAGCTTTTCCGAACTGGCACTGCGAAGGTGATTTCCGGTCACCGGATCGTGATGATCTCCGAAGACCGCGAAATCGTTTTGCTTGACACACAAAGTGGAAAAATCGCATGGACGTGTCCGGTGGCAAAAGACCTCGCGGAGTCCGGTCTCACAGAACGCCTACTGACGGGGCTGACTGCTTTCGAACGCGATGGCCGCTTGTATGTTCTTGTCAAGAACGCCATCAACCCTTACAGCCGCCAATCTTCGTCTTCACGCATGGGAGAGATTCATCTGCCTGATGGAGTTTTATTCTGCATCGACCCCAAAACCGGAAAGCGAATCTGGAATCACCTCAACACGCCAGCAGTTTTTCCCAAAGTCAACGGCGATATGATCGACATGCTGGTCAAATGGTCGTGGACAGATTCCTCTTCCAACCCATTTGAACACCGTGTCCGTAGAGATGGATTCGGATCCAATTCATCGAACAACGAGCGGTCACTGTCCGTTGCTGTCATTGATGCAAAGTCCGGAAAAACTCTGATCGAAAAACACAACCTCAGCGCCGATGAGCCTGTCCGTTGCGTGCATAATGCAGATACCGAAACCATCACTTTGCAATCCGCGACATCCGAAATTCATCTCCTGTACGGTCAACACGAATCATCGGATTCAGAAACTCATTCCACGGACCGCCTGCAGAAGTGATGAAGCGTTTGGCCACAGAAAGTGTCCCGCAGACCACACAGCGTCCCCGGCATTGACTGAATCACGCCCCCGAATTCGATGCCAAAAACGCAGACTCCAGAGGAAAGCGAGCATTCGCCTGCAAAAGAAACCGACTCGTCTGGCTTCCTCAATCTGCCGCGTGTAGTCTGCCGCCAACTGGCATAACCACCCGCGCAGAAAACCGACGTGACTTCGAACTCTCCTCAACTCGTGCAGCTAAGTACCGAAGACACGCAGCTGCGTCCGCTGTTAAGTCTTTCTGACAGCGAACTGCTGGCGTGGCTGGCAGCAAACGGAGAAAAGAAGTTCCGGCTGAAGCAAATCCGAACCTGGATGATTCAGCGGCGAGTGACTTCGTTCGACGCGATGACAGATTTGTCTGCCAGCTTAAGAAAAAAACTGACGGAAGAATTTCGCTTCTCCAGCTTTCAACAGGTCGGTCATCAGATTGCCTCTGACCGTACAGAAAAGCTGCTGCTAAAACTACACGATGGCGAACTCGTCGAATGTGTCCTGATGCGAGACCCCGGACGCCGGACTGTCTGCATTAGCACTCAGGTCGGCTGCGCGATGGGTTGTGTATTCTGCGCCAGTGGTTTGCTGGGCGTCAAACGCGATCTCACCGCGGCAGAAATCTTCGAACAGGTGCTGGTGCTGCATCGTTTGATGGAAGACGACGAAAAAATCACCAACGTTGTCGTAATGGGAATCGGCGAACCACTCGCCAACTACAATAACCTGATGTCAGCTCTCGAAGTCCTGACAGGCGAAAACAATTTTGGCCTGGGTGCTCGCAGAATTACCGTCTCGACCGTCGGGCTGCCGAAGAAGATTCGTGAATTCGCACGCAGCGGAAAACAGTTCAATCTGGCCATTTCACTGCACGCCCCAAACGACGAATTGCGAACAGAAATTGTCCCGGTCAACAAAGGCATCGGCATCGACGAACTCCTTGCCGCAGCCGATGATTATTTCGACATCACCGGTCGCCGCGTGTCGTTCGAATACGTCCTGCTTTCAGGTGTAAACGACCAGCCAAAACACGCCAACGAACTTTCGCAACTCATGCGTGGCCGAAACGTTCACGTGAATCTCATCCCCATGAACGGCGTTTCAGAACTAGTCATGACAGCTCCCGGCGAACCGCTGACGCGAAAATTCTGCGGCATCCTGGAATCAAACGGAATCCCCGCAACAGTCCGCAAACGCAAGGGCGCCGACATCGATGCAGCCTGCGGACAGCTGCGATTGAATCGCACAGAAAAAACGTAATCCGCGTGGCCGGAGACAACGAGCAGTGCCCCGGCTCTCTCTGCCAAATGCAGCCATTGAGAATTCGAAAAAACTGCGATTCACGCTCAAAACCGCCATTCGGAGTGGCTCAATTCATCGCCGCGATCACATTTTGGCTCCCTCCAAAGGACCGCCACATCTGTAGTCGCTGCTCGACCACTTGCTTGAGCCGGCCGATTCTAAAGTGCCGAGTCGTATCGCAGTTTTCGCGAAGCATGTCTTCGGATTCACACAGCAAATACTTTGCCGCCAACGCATTGCCGCTGTAGAGCTCAACATCCGCAAGCAGAGTCAGAGTGACGGCCAATTGCTCGATGTCTCCCGCCTGCACGTACGCGTCGTAAGACAACTGCAGCAGCATTTCTGCTTCCTGATACCGCTGCTGATACATCCGTATCGTGGCAAAGACGGTCATGGCGTCAGCACGAGTATCACAGAGCACATCCGACGCACAACAGCATGGATCGTGTTCTACACGCGCGATTGCTTCCGATGCGTAACGTTCAGCAGCGTCTGCATCACCAATCCCAAGAGCGACCGTGGCCATCACCAGCCACTCCCGCGGCTGAATCACTTCGATCGTGTTTGGCTCAACCGCAAACTTTTCTGTACGGTTTCTCCAGGACAACCCGGCCTGAACTGCGCTCCACGCGTCTTCCGGCCGACTCCGCTGCAGGTTCAGCATGGAAGCCACCAAACGCAATCTCCATTGCTGAGGGCTCCCGCTGCCACATGCCATGCGACACAACTCGACATAGCGCAACGCCTGTGCGACGTCATCGTCAGCCAGGAGTTGCATCGCTGGATGGAGTTCAGCGTCCGCGATCCCAAATGGGACAGCGCAGGGAAGCAAAGGCAGCGGCCCTATCGCAAAAAACGACCAGGGGCGAGATGCGCTCAATCCATCGCGCGAGAAAAGAAGGTGCTCAGTCACATTCACAATTGATAACAGTGCGCAGGAGCCCATCGGGCTGGTGTAGCGAACTTATTTTCTGTGACAGATGCGAGCTGTAGTTTGAGCAAGAGAGGCTATGAAGCATAGTTTTCGTACCAGCTGATTTTCTACCGGTGGCTGATCTGTTTTAGGATTTTGTCGTGGTCCGGCTGGCCGATGAATGCCCCATCCCTGAACTCAAAGCCGCAGAGCGGGCAATGCGGCAATCACAACAGATCACATCCCGGTGGCAAGACATATGGAATCAGCGTTGTGCCTCAAAACGCCAGCACCGCCCATCGGCAGCCAAAACGGCAGCACTTGCCAGAAACCCGGATCTGCAACCGACACAACCCGCCGTGGTAAAACAACTTACAACGCCACCAGCCCACTGGCACAGCATTCGCATTATCGGCGAGGCAAGTTGTGCTCTGCCATTTTGCCGCCGAAACCGCGGCAATGCGAGGTACAGCGGGCGCGACCGACTTCTCGGTCCGCCAATGAGACCAGTGTGGTGTAAGAGTGCCGGCGACGTTCGGCTGAATGCCACGGAAATCATGTTGTTCAGGAGAACACTATGGCAAAGAAATCTTCCGGCTCACGCATCGTGCCTTTGGGGGATCGCGTTGTGCTGAAGCGTGCCGAAGCAGAATCAACAACGGCGGGCGGCATCGTCCTTCCGGATTCCGCTCAAGGCAAACCTCAGCAGGGTGAAGTCATCGCTGTTGGCGATGGTCATGTTAACGACAAAGGCGAACGTGTCGCACTTTCTGTCAAAGAAGGCGACAAGGTTATCTTCAGTTCGTACGCAGGAGACGAAATCTCTCTGGGTGACGACGACTACCTGTTGCTTCGTGAAAGCGACATCCTTGCAACTGTCTAGTTGCAGACCGCTTTGCTGAACTTCAAAGAGTTTAGCTGGCAAACCTGCGGAACCCGGAGTTTAAAAACGATGGCAACCGCAAAAGACCTGATCCGTCTTCATCTGTGAGTGATGCATGTTGGCGAAACGATGCCCTTGTCCTTTGCAACAGAAACTGAAGAGTTCAGGTTTCGAGATTCAGAACAGCTTGTGCTGAATCTTAGATTCCAGATCTAACATTCCGAATCCAGATTGTCAGATCTGCGATCACCGTTTCATTTTCAGAATAACAAAATAGAAATCAGAGAGATCCAACTATGGCAAAAATCATTGCCTTCGATCAGCAAGCTCAGGAAGCCATGCGACGCGGCGTTTCCAAGCTCGCCAAAGCCGTCAAAGTGACTTTGGGACCACGTGGTCGCAACGTCATCATCGAAAAGAGCTTTGGCTCACCAACAGTCACAAAAGACGGCGTGACCGTCGCGCGTGAAATCGAACTGCAGGACAAGTTCGAAGACATGGGCGCTCGCATGGTGCGAGAAGTTGCCAGCAAGACATCAGACGTCGCCGGTGACGGAACCACTACAGCCACCGTTATGGCAGAAGCTGTCTACAAAGAAGGCCTCAAGGCCGTTGTGGCCGGCGTCAGCCCATTGGAAATGAAACGCGGCATGGACCAGGCAGTGGAAGACATCACTGCAGAACTCAAAGGCATGGCGACCGACTGCCGCACACCAAAAGCGATCGCTCAGGTCGGTACCGTTGCTGCAAATAACGATGCAGAAATTGGCCAGATCCTCAGCGACGCGATGCAGGCTGTCGGTAAAGACGGCGTCATCACCGTGGAAGAAGGCAAGAGCCTCGAAACGAACTTCGACGTCGTTGAAGGTCTGCAGTTCGACCGTGGATACCTTTCTCCGTACTTCACCACAGACCAGGAAACTATGGAATGTGTGCTGGAGGACTGCTACGTTCTGATCCACGAAAAGAAGGTCAGCAACATCAAGGACCTCGTTCCGGTTCTGGAAAAGGTCGTTAACGCTGGCAAGCCTCTACTGATCATCGCAGAAGATGTCGAAGGCGAAGCCCTGGCAACTCTGGTTATCAACAAGCTGCGTGGCACATTCAAGATTGCAGCTGTAAAAGCTCCAGGCTACGGCGATCGCCGCAAAGCCATGCTGCAGGACATCGCCATCATGGTTGGTGGCCAGGCGATCTTCGAAGACCTCGGCATCAAGCTCGAAAACATTGAGCTCACTGATCTCGGAACCGCCAAGAAGATCGTTGTCGACAAAGACAACACCACGGTCATCGAAGGCGGCGGCAAGAAGGCCGACATCCAGGCTCGCATCGACCAGATTCGTCGTGAACTGGAAAACAGCAGCAGCGACTACGACCGCGAAAAACTCGAAGAGCGAATCGCGAAACTGGCCGGTGGTGTTGCGCAGGTCAACGTCGGAGCTGCAACCGAATCTGAGATGAAGGAAAAGAAAGCTCGCGTCGAAGACGCTTTGCACGCGACTCGCGCAGCAGTCGAAGAAGGAATTCTTCCTGGTGGTGGCGTCGCGTTGCTGCGAGCTTCAACGGCTGTTAAGCCTTCCAAACTGTCTCACGACGAAAAAGTCGGCTACGACATTATCGTCCGAGCCTGCAAAGCACCTCTGACTCAAATCGCTGGCAACGCCGGTGTCGATGGAGCTGTTGTGTGCGAAAAAGTTGCCAACGAATCCGGCAACACAGGCTACAACGCCGCCACAGCCAAGTACGAAGACATGGTCAAGGGCGGAGTGATCGACCCAACCAAGGTGACTCGTACCGCTCTCCAGAATGCAGCCAGCGTTTCAACTCTGCTGCTCACCAGTGACGCCCTCATCGCAGAAGCGCCGAAGGACGACCACAAAGGCGGACACGACCACGACGAAGAAATGTACTAAGGCCGCGACGTCGCGGCGGACGATGGCGTGGGGAGTCTGCTGACATCAGCAGGCTGCACCGCCGAGTTCGCCATGACAGACCGAAGTAGAAACCTAAAAGCCCGTCACGAAAGTGGCGGGCTTTTTTTGTGACGGTGAAACGAACCTTGTGGCAGATCACGGCAGAATCTTCAGTCGCAATCCGACACCAACGGCCGCGTAGACGAATGCCATCGGCTGTGCACATGTCCAGGGCCAAGCGACTATGGGCGTTAAAGCGTGAGTCAGTACGTATACGCTGTACCGGTTCTGACTCCCGGAAAATCACCTAAGGTTGCCCTGCAGTGAGAGACCTGCAAAGCAAAACCGGATGACTCGAACAGCCCTATCCATCAACAAACGCCATAACATCTGAATCACGGCGGTCGGCAACATTAAAGAAAACTGCTCCAACGACTGGCTGCTAAAAAATGCACTCGGCAACGGCACTGACGTCCTTTACATGAGGTCTGCCGGGAAATATCTGAGTCCGGACGCCTAACTGCTGAAGAAGAGCAGGGCTTTCACCCAAATGTCATGTTAATGATGTTCGTTTAAGATGATGGCCGGGGCTACAATCTCGTGCAGCCGTCCGCCCATCAATTCATTAAACCGTCCGCTTCATGTTCAATGCGTACATCCAACCGTTCAACGACTTTCCCGTACTGCAGGAACGTGTGCTTTCCGTCCTGAAGGCTCTTCCGGTGGAAGTGCAGGACGATTTCACAGGCGACCCGAGATTCGGTGTCGACATCGACAACTACGAACCCGGCAAAGGCTGGACACTATTCATGCCGACTCCAGGACCGCCGGGGCAGGGCAGTCGACGTGTTGTGCTCAGACCAAAACTCAACACCGCGTCAGAAGCATTCGCCAAATATATCATCGCCCACGAATTCGCTCATGCATATCTGCGAAACGGAGGATGGGGCGAAATCACAGACGTTGAAGAAGCCGCTGACGCTCTTGCCGCGACATGGGGATTTCATAAACCTACATAGCACGCGGCCCCGACAGCCATCCATGCACTCAGGCCGTTTGGCGACGCAAATTCCCTTTCGTCAATACAAAAGGGCTCGCCCATGGTTCGACGGACGAGCCCGGAATTCCTGGTAAAGTGATCGACGATGGCAGCACTCAAACCTTGTCCGCTGTTGGGCAAACATAAGGCTCGCGGTATTCCCGAGTCAAATACTGATTGGCTTCATCGTTGTTCGTGAAGAGCTCAGTCTCCGGATCGAACTTCAACAGTGGCCCCAGAGCCAATGGATACTTCGCCAGATCCACTTCGTTCTTCACCAGATGCTGCACCGTGCGATCAAGCGTTTCCTGATTATTGTCAAGACTCTTGATGTCCTTCAACGCAGCGCTAAGTTCATCAACACTGACCTTGTTGCTTTCGCCCATGTAATAAGAAATATTACCGAGGTGACTGATCGCCGCCGACAGATGTCCTTCACGCACGTCGGCGTTGAGGTCTTCCACTTTGCGGCTGTGGCATGCGTCGAGGAAGTTCGTGAAGTGGTTGTCTCCCCCTTTGAACTCCTTGATCACGTTCATTTCTTTGTCGTACGCGATGCAGTGGGAGTAACTTTTCTGCACCAGGTAGCCTTCAGAGCCATAGAAAATGACGGCAATTTTATTGCCCTTGAAGCTCTGAACAAGCTGACTCACTTTATCGTCTTCGTCCTCTTTGATCCCAAGCCCGCGAGTCTCAAAAACGATCGATTTGTCACCGTAGTCATAGATAGAAACTTCGGTGTTTCCGGTGTCGCCGGCGTCGATGTAGTTTGAGTCTTTCTTTTCGGCCTGATAGCCAAGGCGACCACCGTAGGTCAGAATCGTATTGGGGTGCGTGTCGATTCCAAGCCCCCAGCGAGCAACGTCGGTCTGATGCGGTCCCTGATTTCCGAGGTCACCGTTGCCGTAATTCCGCTGCCAGTGCCAGTCGTAATGAAATCGGCCGCGGGTGAGTTTCGGGTCCGTGTACTGAGCCGGACCGCTCCACAGATCGAAGTCGACGTTGGCTGGAATCTCATAGTCACCTAGCGGGCCAATGGCGGATCGCCGTTTGTGGCATAGTCCGCGAGCGAACTTGCATTCACCGATGCCACCTTCGTGTAGAAACTGAATCGCGTCGTTGCACGCCTTGCTGGAACGACACTGCGTGCCCACCTGACACATTCGTTCGTACTTGCGAGCGGCCGCAATAAGAGCGGTCCCTTCGTGGACGTTGTGGCACACTGGTTTTTCAACGTACGCGTCTTTGCCATGCTGCATCGCCCAGATACCAGTCAAGGCGTGCCAGTGATTGGGGGTTGCCGTACTGATAAAGTTGACGTCATCGCTTTCGAACGCTTTCCGCATGTCCTTGTAAAGCGTTGGTCGCAGACCATTCTGCTTGTCTGCGATCTGATCGCAGCGTGTGTTGCCGACGGCTTCATCCACATCAACGATCGCTCGAATTTCGCTGCGTGAATCCTTCAGCCAGCCACTGATATGACTGTTGCCGCGACCGTTAACACCGACAACACAACCGCCCATTTTATCGTTCGCGGAAGTTCCAGCGCGGCCGATCGCAGGAGCCGCAACAAAGGCACCGCTGGCTGCAGTCGCCGTCTTCACAAAAGATCGTCGTGTAAATTTGCTCATGGGAATAAATGGTTCTTCGTAAGATTGGCGGGAGAATGTTGGAGGGAAGTACATCCACGATTTCCGTATGGGACCGTAATTCGTCGACGGATTCAAGAGAACGACGGACGGCTCCGCGGTCGGGTGTGGTAGCAGATTGTTGCATTTGAAATGGGTGGCCGGAGTTAGACTGAGCCCGCGAAGGAAACCCCGGGGGTTCGCTCGTACCTCACTCCAACCGAAGCCGCCTTCTCCAACTTCGCAAATTTCTACGACGAACACCCCTGCGGTCGGTGAATGCCTTTCACCAAATATTGTGGAAACACGAAGACTAACGGTTTAGGCGATCCAGCGCGGCGACTTAGGCCAGACCTACCGGGACTCATCATCAAGGCCGTGTTCTTCGATCTTTTTGTGCAGCGTGTTGCGGTTTATTCCGAGTCGAGTCGCTGTGCGTGTTTGGACGCCCTGGCATTGTTTCAGTACCTGCAGAATCACTTCACGCTCGACCTGGCTCACAACGTGGCTATAAACCGAATTCGATTCTTCGCCCACTTCTGCAATACCTCGACTCACCAAATCCGAACACAGCGACTGCGCGTCATCATCCTGCCGGCGGCCGATCTTCACGGGCGCCAGACCTCGCACATGCTGCGGCAAATCATCAGCATCGATCTCATCCGTTGTCGCCAGAACAAGCGCTCGCTCAATATAATTCTGCAGCTCACGAACGTTACCAGGCCATTCGTACTGCGTCAGAAAACTGAGAGCCTGATTCGTTACTCGCCGAAGGGGCAGGTCGTTTTGCTCTGTGTAGCGTTCAACAAAGAACCTGACGAGCGCTGGAATATCATCCTGACGTTCCCGCAACGCCGGAAGATAGATTGGAATCACATTCAGACGATAGTACAGGTCTTCGCGAAACGTGTTGCGCTGAATCTCATCCATCAGATCCACATTGGTCGCCGCCACAACGCGACAGTCCACTCGGATCGTCTTCGTATCGCCAACGCGCTCAAATTCGTGCTCCTGCAGCACCCGCAACAACTTCACCTGCAACTGATAGCTAACGGAATTGATTTCATCGAGAAACACGGTGCCGCCGTGAGCCGCTTCGAAACGCCCCGTGCGTGACTCATTTGCACTCGTAAAGGCACCTTTAATGTGGCCGAACAATTCGCTTTCCAGCAAACTTTCCGACAACGCTCCACAGTTAACTCGAATAAACGGACCGGTGGCACGGTCACTGAGTTCGTGCAAAGCACGCGCGATGAGCTCTTTGCCCGTGCCGGTTTCTCCCGTCAGCAGCACGGTGGCTGAGGTCGGCGCGACCTTTCGCGTCACGCGGTAGACTTCCTGCATCGCCGCACTACTGCCGATTATTCCGTCGATTGATGATTCACTTGCCATCGTTCCGTCTCAATCACCCCGCAGCCAAGCCGTATAATGCACAATTCTCGCGCTCACGAGCTCCGACTGCTCACATTTCATGCAACGCCACGCAACCGCCTCATTCACCCCGGTTCCAGAGAGTGTTTTAGGCACAAAAACGGGCCAAAAGAAGACTCGACAGTCAGAATCCGGGCAGTTTGTGCCAGTTTCCTAAACAGGCGAATGACAAAATTGCTGGTGGTTTCCGTTGATGCGGAACGACCGCTATGATCGCACCTAACGTTTGCTGAATCGATGGTTTAAGAGTTGGAAAAATGATGCTGAGCGATGAAACGAAAGAAAAGATCGGCCCGGCTCTGGGACAGGTTCCCAGTGGAGTCTTCATTCTTGTGGCCGGAAACGATGGGGCACAGAAAACAGGTTTGCTTGCCAGCTGGATTCAGCAAGCCTCATTCGCCCCACCACAGGTAACGGTCGCCGTCAACAAAACCCGCTACCTCAACGATTGGCTGAAAACAGGCAGCCCCGTGACGTTGAATCAGGTGGCGAAGGGAGACAGCACGCTGTTCAAGCATTACGGCAAAGGATTCGAACCGGACGAGGACGCCTTTGTAGATGTTGAACTCTCACAAGGCGAAACGGGACTGCCACTACTCTCCAACGCAATCGCGTCGATGGAAGGTAGCGTGGCTTCTCAGATGGAAGCCGGTGACCACACGATCTATTTGATCGACATCACCTCAGCCACGTCTCCGACTGCGGACGCCGAGCCATTCGTTCATATTCGCAAGAATGGATTTAGCTATTAGAGACAATGTCGAGCACCGCTGTTAACAACTGTGTGATCACGCCGGAATTCCTGAAGCAGCTTGCAGGAATTGTGGGAACGTCGCGTCTGCTGAGTTCTCAGGACGAACTGCTCGTCTATGAATGCGACGGATACGTCGTCGAAAAAAACGTCCCCGATGTTGTGGTTTTCCCGGAAGACGCCACAGAAGTTGTCGCAATCGTCAAGGCGTGCGCGCAGCATGACGTACCTTTCGTCCCACGTGGTGCGGGAACAAGTCTTGCCGGCGGCTGCCTTCCGGTCGGTGGCGGAGTCATGATCGCGCTGACGAAGATGCGACAGATTCTTGAAATCAACCATCGCGATCGCTACGCAATCGTCGAACCCGGCGTCGTCAACATTAATCTCACGCGAGCCCTTGCTGGAAGCGGTTTCCACTACGCTCCCGATCCTTCCAGCCAGGGCGCCTGCACCATTGGTGGCAACGTTGCCACCAACAGCGG